>JBIIBU010000006.1:0-24882 GCA_044239235.1 Flavobacteriales bacterium | reverse complement strand
CCAAGAATGAGAAACAGAATGAAAATGAGAATGAATAAAAAAATTCCTTCAAACCTCAATCTTCAAACTTGCGCGGAGCGCCGCGTAACGCACCACACTCGCCTCCCCATCATGATAAACTCCCTCCTTCAAAATAATCACCTCCTGCTTAGCATAAGAACTTTCAAATCCGGCGAATAATTCTTCTACTTCTTGTAAAGAATACAATAAGCTCTCCTCTCTCGGACCGCCGGAATTATTGTTCTCATTGTATTGCAAATGATCTTTTGAAAAACATTCAAAAATCACTTTGCCATTTGGCTTCAAAAGAGAAATTACATTCTCAAAAATTTTCTTCTTTATACCTTCTGGAAAATGAGTGTAGACAAAAACTATCAAATCAAAACTCCTTTCCTCATAAGGCAAATCCAATGCATTCGCAACATCATATTGAACGCTCACCCCTTTCGATTCCGCGAGTTTCATGGCCTTTGCTAATCCATGTTCACTGATATCAAAAGCGGTCACATCCCAACCCAAAGTTGCGGCATACACAGCATTCCTCCCCTCTCCTTCCGCCACAAACAAAGCCTTCCCAGGTGTCAACAAATCAATCTGACTTTTGTAAAATACATTAGGCTCACTACCATAAGCAAACCCTTCTTCCGCATAGCGGCTATTCCAAAATTCTTTCATAAAAACAAAGGTAGTGACCAACGACTAGTGACTGATTACTGGTTACTCTATTCATTCTGATTCTGTTTCTCATTCTCATTCTGAATTACCCCCCCATGAAAACACGCAAGGGTCCCTGAGCGTATGGAACGAAGTGACTGTAGTCGAAGCGCCGCCCTGAGCCTGTCGAATGGGGGTGGTGAGGTCCGTGGCCCGCCCCCCCAAGAATGAGAATCAGAAACAGAAACAGAATGAATATAGTAATCAGTAACTAGTAACCAGTAACTAGTCACTATATTTGCTTCGTTTTCTCACAGGGGTGTCACGAAAAGCGTGACTGAGATTATACCCTTTCTTCGTTCAATCGAGGAGGAACCTGGGCTGGTAATGCTGCCAAGGGAAATTAGTTAGTTAAGCCTTACGCTTGCCCTTGGGTAAGGAATTGATTAACACTTAGTATAATTTAATAATGTTAAAAAGAACTGCCATCTCGGCAATCGCTGTCTGTGCTGCGCTCAGCTCATCAGCCCAATCGGATTCTATCTACACGAAGGATCTAAAGAAACCAGTGTCTATCACCTACATCGTACGCGCGATCGACACCACTCCAATGACATTCTCCAACATCACGGCGGAGGATATCAAAAAAATCAATTACGGTCAAGATGTACCGTTCCTCCTGCGCGACGTGCCATCGCTGGTGTCCACCTCAGATGCGGGAACTGGTATAGGTTACACCGGACTCTGGATTCGAGGAAGCGATCCTTCGCGAATCAATGTCACCATCAACGACATTCCTCTAAATGACCCAGAAAGTCAACAAGTATTCTGGGTCAACCTGCCAGACTTTGCCACCAGCACTAGCAATATTCAAGTGCAAAGAGGAATCGGTTCTAGTACCAATGGCGTTGCCTCTTTTGGAGGTTCCATTCGCATGGAAACCAAAACATCCAAATACACACCATACGCCAACCTCTACAATGGCGCTGGCAGCTTCAATACACTTCGCAATTCTGTTTCTTTTGGAACAGGAGTGCTCAACGAAAAATTCATGCTCGAAGGTCGACTTTCGCGCATTGCTTCCGATGGTTACATCGACCGAGCAAACGCTCGGTTACACTCCTACTATTTAGCTTCCTCTTTTTTCACCAAAAAAGCCATAATAAAAGCAACAGTTTTTGGTGGAAATGAAAAAACATATCAATCTTGGTATGGCACTCCTGTATCGCGACTCATCAACAACACAGATTCGATGATGACCTTCGCGGCGAACAATGGATTGAATGAGGAACAAACAAATAACCTCTTGACTTCTGGTAGAACATACAATTACTACACCTACCGCAATCAAGTGGATAACTACTCGCAAACCCACGCCCAGCTGCACATTCAGGGACCATTTATTCCACGAGTAAATTTCACTGGAGCGTTGCACTACACCAAAGGCCGTGGTTATTTCGAAGAATTCAAATACGATCAAGACTACGAAAGCTACAACCTTCAAGCACCCAATGAAAACACTCCAAAAACGGATTTGGTAAGAAGACGCTGGCTCGACAATCACTTCTTCGGTGGACTTTTTAATTTTAAATATGTAAAAAGCAAATTAGTTCTAGACTGGGGTGGCGCAGCGAATCAATATATCGGTGATCACTTTGGTGAAATTATCTGGCTGCAAAACGGTGGCGACATCGATCTCGGCGACAAATACTACAAAGGCGAAAGTCTGAAAACAGACATGAACACTTTTGTAAAAGGTACATATACCAATAAAAATCTAACCTTCTACGGCGATCTTCAAGTTCGCTATGTGGATTATTCTACAAGCGGAAATGACAATGATTTGCGCGCTTACAAAGTCGATACAGTGATGACATTCTTCAACCCGAAAGTAGGAATGCTTTATATGATAAATGATCAAAAAAGATTCTACGCTTCTGTGGCTGTCGGTAATAAAGAACCAAATCGAAATGACTTTGTAGATGCAGCAGAAGGCAAAACACCGAAAGCAGAATCAATGACAGATGTAGAATTTGGATACATCTATCAAACTCCAAAATTGCGCATCAACGCCAATGGATATTATATGAATTATAAAAATCAATTGGTACTAACAGGAGAACTCAATGATGTGGGAGCGCCACTGAGAACCAATGTAGACAAGAGTTTCAGAAGAGGTGTTGAATTCGATGTCGCACATCAAATTTTCAAAAAATTAAGTTACGGTGCGAATCTTTCATTGAGTCAGAATAAAATTTCCTCGTTCAATGAAGTACTTTACGACTACACCGTAGACTTTGATGTTCTCAATATCGAACACAAAAACACCACCATTGCATTCTCTCCTTCAATCATTACTGGAGCTCGTGTAGAGTGGAATTGTGTGAAGAATCTTTTTGTCACATTATATGGCAGACACGTAGGCAAACAATATCTCGACAATACCGAAAGCGAATACTTGACCATCGATCCTTACACCTTGTTTGATGCTGGAATTCGTTACGAGGTTCCGCTTAAAAACAGCAAGAAGATTAGTGTGAATGGAATGCTCAACAATGCATTGAACAAGCAATATTCTTCAAACGGATACACCTATAGTTACATCTATGGTTCGCGTGTAACAGAGAAATTCTATTACCCACAAGCGGGAAGATTCTTTTTAGTTTCTCTCAGCTTGGAGTTGTGATGTATCACTTTTACTGACAAGGTAAACACCGGCGAATATTAGAGCGGTGCAACCAGCTTTAGCCCAAGTAATATCGCCAGTGTAATCTTTGTCTAGCCATATTGAAAATAGAAAAGAGAACACTCCAGCGAGTAGAGGTTGGAAATAAATATATGCACTTGCAATCGCAGGAGTGAGTTTGCTAAGAGCCAAAATATTGAATAGATAAGTGAGAAACGTGGTGAATACGATGACGTAGAAAACGCTAAACCATTGCCACGTATTTAGATTTTCCCAAGCCACAGTTCCGAGCGAATTAAACCCGAAGGGCAGCACCACCAATAATCCTAAAGTAAATACCCAAGCAATAACCAAAAGCGGATGATACTTCGTCATGAGGGGTTTGACGAGGCTCAGATAGAAGGCGTATGAAATGGAATTAATTAGGATGTATAAATCGCCTTGAACATTGACACCTGGTTGCTTGGTCATATTGCTTAACAACAAAAGCGTTATCGCGCCGATGGCGCCTACGACAACACCCGTAATTTTCAGTGCAGTAATTTTCGATTTGAGAAGAACAGCCGAAATGATCATCACAAGAATGGGATTGCTTGTCATGATAATGGCGCTATTAATCGGCGAGGTAAGTGATAGTCCGTTGAAGAAGAACAATTGATTTATCGCAACTCCAGTGAGTCCGCAGGCTATGAAACGAGGCCAATCTTGTTTGTCTGGAAATTGAAAATGGCGAAACGCTATCATCCAAAAAATCGCCATAGCTCCCAAAACACGCAGGACGATAAAACTATTCGGCCCAATGGGGTCGGGCATTACAGTTTTAGCAATAATGTAGTTGGCTCCATAGATGAGTGCAACTGCACTAAGTGCAAAGTGGGCCTTAAGATTTGAATTCATTGACCAGATTTGGGAAGGCCAATGTACATTTCAGATTACATTGAAGCTTTGGCAGCAGCAACAATTTTAGGGGCGTTACCAACAAAGATTTTACCATCATTGATAATAACAGGACGCTTCAAGAAAGTGTACTCATCGAGGATAAACTTCTTGTATTCAGCTTCTGAAAGGGTTTTATTGTTCAGTCCGAGTTCTCTATATTTCAGAGCACGGCGACTAAAAAGAGCTTCATAGCTACCCGAAAGAGTTTTCATTTCATCCAATTGCGCAGGCGTAATTTTTTGGGTTTTGATATCTTGTTTATCAAAACCCTTGGCCTTAGCGCCAAATTCATCAATAATTTGCTGGCACGTGCCACAATTAGCTAGATGATAGATTTTCTTCATGGAGATAGAGTATTTCACATAGAAACACGCTAACAATCAATTTGTTCAACCTTATTGTGAAAAAACCACGAAGTACGAGTATACATCAGAAATCAGGAATCCGAAATCCAGAATCTCACCCCTCCCCAAGGAAAGAACGAATCCGCTCGCACACCGCATTTAGCCCATCCTCAAAACTGTAGTTATTATCTACCACTAATTGACAAGAAGATTTATACGGTTCTAAATATTGTTCCTCTGATGGGCGCACGTGATTGTGCCATTGATAACGCACCTGATGTTCAGGATAACCTCTTTCTTCAGCATCACGTCTAATGCGGCGCTCCAACCTGCTCTCATGATGGGCATCCAAATAGATCATGTAATCCAAGTTATTTCGGATTTCATCATAATGAAAAACAAATAGCCCTTCCATGATAATTACGGGAGCAGTGTGAACGAATACAGGTTTCGGAACCCATGCAGGATTATTGAAATTATATTCCAAAATCTCTATGCTCTTCCCTTCCGACAAATCAACCATGTCTCGATAAAAATGCACACGATCTATACTCGTCGGCATATCAAAATTGGTCACTCCATTATCATCCACAAGCTGCGCACTCTTAGGCAAATAATAATTATCCTGAGAAACCAATGCGATTTCTTTTGAATCAAACCTCTCGAGAATTGCTCTCAAAAAAGTAGTCTTTCCAGAGCCAGAACCCCCGGCAATACCTATCAGTAATTGGTTAACTTTCTTCACTTAGCAGATTGTTTCTTTATTTCTTCTATCAAAATTCGATCGGCACTTTGCTCGTCTTCAATCAGCAAAAGCGACCCTTTTCCAGCTTGCGAAACTAAAAGTAATTTCTCTTTGGCAAAAGAATTTGATTCTATTGCCACTACAGTGGTTGCAATTCCCTTCTTCGCAGCCTTGGCCACCAGCTTCTCTATCACCTTCTGATCATCAATAGCAAAGGCACCATCGGTGATTACGATCAACTGATTGTTGCCACCCTCAATGTAATTTTTCTTTATTAATTGAAAAGCTTTTTTAAATCCCTTTCCTCCAGAAGTCTTACCTCCAGTCACAATGCCATCCACCAATTCAATCATCTCAGATTTATGATAACCGCTAGTGGTGGGCAAAAGAACCTTTGCTTCGTTAGCGTAACTAATCATCGCCACGTCATCCACTGGTCGCAATATTTCTACTAAAGATTTCAATGAATATTTCATCAACGATAATTTATCACCGACGCCCATACTCCCAGAAATATCGAGTAGAAAAACAATATTATTCGCTGAAAACTGATCAACAGAAAAAGCAGAAGTATCCTTTTCTATCGGCTGTTCCACGATCTCAATCACCTCTTCTGGAACAATGATATTCGGTTTGTAGTTCGGATCTTTCTCGAGATAAAAAATAAACTTCGAATTGGCATTATTCACATAACTCGTTTTGACCTGACTGATATATCCCGGTTTCTCCGCAATAAGATTATAGAAACCAATTTGTGCGGATTGAGATACCTTTCCATCCTCACCTGTCTTCAATTTTAAATGGAGATATCCATCTTCCTCGAGTTTAACGAACGCCTCTTCAATCGGCTTCTTCGTTTCCGCATCATACACTTCTACGATAAAGAAATTCTGCGCGCAACAATCAGCAACTTTAGTTTTAAAATCAGGACAAGGAGTACTTCCATTTACGTTGACATATTTCACATCTGCCTCAATGGGAAGCATAACAGGCTTGTCCATAGAAGCAAAATACAATTCGGCAACTTCCTTAAAATTGCCCTTCGCTCTAGGATTAAATTTAATTCGAATTACTATTTGTTGTCCCGGCTCAATCTTCTTATCCGTCCACCTCACTTCGAATGAAGTACTAAAAGTAGAACGCAGCAGATAGTCGGTCTTGCTCCCCACATTCTCCACAATGATGTCCACCACCGCTTCCGAATCGCGCGTGAATTCACCGAAGTTTATCTTCTCCGGACTAATCCGAATTTGAGCCGTAAAATCAGAAGAGCAAAGCAGGATAAAAAAAACAATCCCAATCAACCTAACCATACCGCAATGTTTCTGCTAATATACAAGCCGTAGGCTATAAGCCGTAAGCTCTAGGCTATTTAGTACGAAGAAAAGAGTACGAAGTACGAAAAGCACTACCAAACACTTCCATCATCCATCATCCATGCACAAAGTGCTCCGCACACTTGCGATCATTCGCCAGCCTCGGAATCTTATTCTGCCCTCCTAGCTTTCCTTGCGAACGCATATAGTTGGCGAAGTCGCCTTTGCTGACGTTGGTGATGACTAAGGTGCGGAGTACGCTGCCTGTTATCAAATCTTTGTAATAGACATTCAACTCTGTCATGCGCTGGTCGATGTATAATTCTATTTCTGATAAATTACTTGGCACTTCATCCCACTCCACAAACCACTCGTGATACGGAAGTCCCGACGCGGGAGAAACCTGCGGTGCGACGTGAAATTCATTTACTTTTAAATTATATCTCTTCACGGCATCGGACATCGCTCTCTCTACTTCTTCCGCAATAACATGCTCGCCAAACGCTGATGTGAAATGCTTGATTCGACCGGTAACTCGAATCTTCGGTGGATCCAATGAGGTGAACTTCACCGTATCGCCAATACTATATCCCCAAAGGCCCGCATTATTGCTCAATATCAAAGCGTAATTCACACCGATCTCGACATTCTCGATGGTATAGCGACGAGGATTTTCATTGAAATATTCATCTGCTTTTATAAACTCAAAGAATATCCCCGAATCTACATTCAACAATAATCCATCGTCCTGTTGCGAATTCTGAAAGGCAATAAAGCCTTCACTCGCAGGGTACAGTTCTATCACATCTATGCTGCCACCAATCAATTCTTCAAAGCGCGCACGGTAGGGTTCGAAATTAACTCCGCCGTAAACGAATAAATCAAAGTTTGGAAATATCTCCCGAACATTTGTTCGGTTTGCTTTCTTCAACAGCATTTCAAAATACATCTGAACCCAACTCGGAATGCCACTGATCAGTCGCATATCTTCCTTCATCGTCTCATCCACAATAGCATTCACCTTGGTCTCCCAATCTTCAATGCAATTGGTGGCGAAACTGGGCATTCTATTTTTTTGCAAATAAGCAGGAACGTGATTGGCTACAATACCGCTCAAACGCCCGAAGGGTATGCCACTCGGCAATTTCTCCATGATAGGAGAACCCTGAAGAAATATCATTTTACCATCCACAAAGGCCGACTTCCCCGTCTCTGCTATGTAGGAAAACAAAGCGGTTCGAGCACTTCCAATGTGATTAGGCAAACTTTCTTTTGTCAATGGAATATACTTAGTCCCCGCAGTGGTACCACTTGTCTTGCAGAAATAAAGAGGAAGTCCTTTCCACAAAACATCCTTCTCTCCTTTCTTGATTCGATCTATGTAAGGAATAAATTGCTCGTAATCTCTTACGGGAACAGCAGCACTAAAATCAGCGTAGGTCTTTACATCATGCAAATAATGATCCTTATGAAATGCAGTAACTGAGGATTGATCTAGCAGTTGCTGCATCACGGCCAATTGCGAAACAACCGGATTTTGATACGCTCGATAAAATTTCTTCATCGCCAAACCCGCTACAGGTCGGCTTATCACTGCCTTGATTCCCATTCTAATCCTTCACAAACGTTTCTGTAACGATATCTCTCCCATCTCTCATTTGAATAGAATAAACCCCAGCATTCAATGAAGATAATTCAACACGCTGCTGATTCATATCGCCTTGATTTATTCTACCATTCATGATAACTTGTCCAGAAGAAGAATAAATAGACCAAGTCAAATCATTTGCACTTTGCGAAGCTGCAGAAATTGTGATGAAGTCATGCACAGGATTTGGATAAACAGACAATCCTGTCAATTCACCTGCTTCTTCAACACCAACCCATGGCCCGAAATTCAAACGAACAATTGGATAGCGCGTCAAATTATAATACTCCTCTGCTTGTGGGCCAACCTCTGGGAAACGAACAAATGATGTAAATTCATCTGCAAATCCATTCATCCCCACCACAAATTCATCTCCGCCATTATCAGAAACAACACAAACAAAATATGCCTTGTTAATCGACAATTGATAAGGAGTATTAAGCACAAAAGTTTTTAGCACCTCACCACCAAATTCGTTTATGTCGGAAGACTGCACATCAAGCACATCTGAAACTGCAACAGGGGTAAAAGTCAATCCTCCATCAAACAAAACTTCGTAAATTTTTGCATAAGCTGTGCTTGGAGTAGATGTGCCCAGTCCCACAGCAACAGATACAGAGACCACTTCCATGCCTGTAGTAGTCACCTTTACCACATTACCCATTTCATAAGGGCGATCGTAGTAATTTGGATTGGTCAGATATACAGCATTTACTGCGCCTTTATCACGCGCCAAAACGACATCGGTGATTCTAAAATATAAAGTATCAATAGAGTTGTTAAATGAGGCGTCTGTTTCAGCTTGTGTGACTTCAAAGACCACACGATATTTCCCAATATCTCCGGGCATTTGAAATGAGCCCGAACGAAGTTCTTGCTCTGTCGCAGGATACACGACAAATCCTTCACTACTAGTTCCATCATAAAGTACAGCATTCGTTTCATCATTCTCTACCTTAATATGCAGGCGAACATCCGTTTGCGCAATCGCTCCATTGTTAAAAGCAGATCCACTGAATTTCAAAAGTGGTGGCATCTCATTTGGATATTGCCCGTATTCCAACTCTTCATATCCTGTTGGATGTTCTTCAGCAAACAAATCATAATTACCATAGGTCATTGTTTTCAAAACCATATCATTTGCATCCAATTGCAACACCTCTACATCATCAATCATCCAGAAATAATAACGGCCTTCAAAAACAAATCGCAATCTCACATTGGATTGTCCTGCACCATTTCCCAATGGGACACGCGTATTTTCATCCAAAGAAGTTTCGCCACCTGATACCAAATTTGTTTCGTACATGATAGTCCACGGCCCATTATTCACGCTCATTTCAACACGAGTAGTTCCTTCAAACTTTTTATAGTATTGATGAAAATTCAATCCAACATACGCATATGCACTCAGATCAAAAGTGGGCGTAGTAAGCGTTGCATAGTGCGGGCCAGGCGCTATACCTGTCCCGAAATATTCCGGTGCACATGGGTTCACGTCATTGTCCCAATAATTACTATCGAAGATCATAAAACCATTTGTCCAAGTTGGTGATTGAATAGGTGCACCCGCCCCATTCGAAGCGCAAGAACCTCTTGATCCAATCTCATTATTCGGTGTTGTGTTGTCACCTCGATATTCCCAATTGGCTACACCTCCATCCTCTGCTGCTAACCAAGAACCAGGCAATCCATCAGAGAAGTCTTCACCCCAAATTAAGGTTTCACGATCTCCTGATGTGGTTATTCGATTGATATCGACAACTATTCCGCCTGGGCCTTGAGCCAATGCGACAGCACCAAACAAGAGGGCTGTAGAGAAGAGAATTATTGATTTCATATACCAAATATAGCAAGGCTGTGACAATATTGTTACAGCTTCACTCGAATTCCAGCCATGGCCCGAAACCCTTGATTAGCTATGCAGACAAGTGTATGGACAACTCGGTGCCGAAAATATTTACGTAGAACCTAGTTCATCACACTAATTTCATTCTCGCCAAAAGCACCTTCGGAATTAAATAAGCGATAAGACAAACGCCGATTGCAACACCGAAAATCTCTGGTGCAAAGATTTCAAGTGCTATTACAGCGCCTGTAATCGGGGCTTTCATCACCGCGCCAAACATCGCAACGAATCCCATAGCTGCCATCCAATCGAGCGGCACATTGAAATAGCCGCCCACACAACTTCCCGCGGCAGCACCAATCATAAAGAGCGGCGTTACTTCACCACCTTTGAAACCAAAGCTCAAGGTCAAAGCTGTGAGAAGAATTTTAATAAGCGGCACATAAAATTCCTGTGACGAAAAGAATGAGTTCGAAATAATTTCAAGACTAAGTCCAGAGTATTCTTGCCAATCAAAACTCAAAATAATTCCTCCCACCACTACTCCACCTATTACGGTTCTAAGCACTCGGTGCTCTATAAGTCGGTTGATCCCTTTCGTCAAGAGTTTTTGCAAAACCATATAAAGCGTGGCTAGAAGACCAACAACGATTGCAATCAATAAATACACTCCACTATTTAATTTATCAAAAATTATGGGCGTGTCTATTTCATAATTCGCGTGTTCGACGCCAAGTCCAAGACAAACTATATGCGCCACACCCGCAGACAAGAAACTTGGAAAGATCAGGTTCCAATCTTTTTTTCCTGCAAGAATATATTCCAAAGAAAAAACCAGACCTGCTAATGGCGTTCCGAACACAGCCGCAAAGCCGCCGCTAATAGCCATTCTAAGTATCCACGGTCTCCTTTCATTTTTTAATTGAAACAATGAAGAAAATTGATCCGAAACAGAAGTAGTTATTTGCACCGCAGTTCCTTCTCTCCCTGCGCTGCCTCCGAATAAATGAGTAATAAGGGTAGAAACAAAGATTAGCGGAGCCTTCAAGATGGGCATTTTTTCAAAAGGAAATTTCACTTCATCCTTAATGACATCATTCCCACGGTCCGAAGACTTTCCAAGTTTCCAATACAATCCGCCAATGATCAATCCACCGAGAGGAAGGAAATAAAGAAGCCAATTATTCTTCGAAAAAGTCACAGTCACTGTTTCCAACGAAAAAAGGAATAGAGCAGACAGCAGTCCACTAAGGGCCCCCACCAGTATCCCCACTCCCATATATTTCAATCGCACCGCTCGACTATCCACTAAAAAAGAATTTTCCCGCAAGATACCATTCCCGCCGGGGATTAATTTTTTATCTTTGATTTCTTATTTTCCATTTCCATTTCCATTTCCATTTCCATTTCCATTTCCATTTCCATTTCCATTTCCATTTCCATTTCCATTTCCATTTCCATTTCCATTTCCATTTCCATTTCCATTTCCATTTCTCCCATTCTCCCATTTCCCTATGTCCCCGAGTGTCTCGCCTTGGCGAGATGGATCGAAAGCCCCATTTAAAATATTAAGAACAGCGCAATCCTGAATAAGCCCATGAAGTTCTAACTTTCCCCATTTATAGTAGAACAACTATTGTGTGACATACCACAAAACAATTGTCAACTTCGCAAACTAGAAAATTCCACCACTTGAATATGAGAGCTAATCTTAAAACTCAACCTGTGAAGCTTTTTGTTGCTTCGAACCAAAATCGAAGAGTCAAATTCCTCTTTTTCAAGAACCTCAATTTTTGAACCCAGTTTGAATTCCATTCTATTTAATAAATTTAGAAATACGCCTGATTGATCTGTTACGCCTGATAGTTTATAGAAACTAGCCTCATCAGCCTCGGACAATTTGATAGAATTGATAGATTCAGTTTTACCATACTTATCAGGGATGACCTCACCATGTGGGTCGAATTTTGGATGATCCAGGTATTCAGCTAATCGGTCGATTAATTTTTCGCTAGAAATGTGCTCAAGTTCTTCTGCGATTTCATGAACCTCATCCCAACCGAATCCGAGTTTTTGCACAAGATATGTTTCCCAAATCCTATGTCTTCTGATTATCGCAAGCGATTCCTTGATTCCTTTTGATGTCAAAAGGATACCATAGGACTTTTCATATTTGACTAAGTTCATGCCATCCAATTTTTTTACAGCTTCAGTAATGGTGGCAGGATTGAAATTCAAAGCCAAAGCCAACTGTTTATTGGTAACAACATTCGCATTACTATTTGACAGTCCGTAAATTATTTTAAGATAGTTTTCGATTGTTTCTTGATGCATACTTATCTTTTTTGGCGCGCCTAAAATAATAATTACGATTCACAAATATACATTTACTTTTGCCCAAATATGCCAAAAATGAAAAAATCAACATCATTTGTATTGATCTTAACCCTAATAATAGTTTTTATCACCTCTTGTCAAAAGCTATTGGTTCCAGAGCCAAATGCAGATGAAATTTTAGATGGACCAATAGAAGGCTTATCGTATCAAGAGAATTTTCAGTTTCTAGCTGGAGACGTTGGATTCAGCGAGGTTTTCAACAAGGAAAACGGCCTTGGACCATTTTTCGTTTCGACCTCTTGTATTAGTTGTCATGCTGGTGATGGGAAAGGACATCCCTCAACAACTTTAACACGTTTCGGGCAATTGGATTCCACAGGCAATCAGTTTACCCTGTATGGCGCACCGCAATTACAAAACAGAGCTTTGCCAGGGTACTTGCCCGAATTGGTTCCTCACGGTGCACCATTTGCAAAGTTCACTCCTCCAGCCAACACTGGTCTCGGTTTTCTAGCAGCCTTAACCGATGCTCAAATCCTTGCCAACGCGGATCCAAATGATTCTGACGGTGATGGAATTTCTGGCGTTCCCAATCTAATCGTTCCACCAATTTTTTTTGAGCCGCAATATTGGAATCAATCCTTTAACGGAAAATATATCGGTCGCTTCGGAAAAAAAGCATCAACAATAGATTTGCTTCAACAAACAGTAAATGCATATAATCAGGATATGGGAGTAACTTCAGAATATTTACCCGTCGAGCCTCAAATGAATGGATTGGCTTATCCATACCCTGATGCTGTTCCAGACCCTGAAGTTTCAAACAATACAATTTTGAATGTTGTCTTCTATTTACGCACTCTAAAAGCCCCATTACAACGCGATCAAAATGATGCCGATGTCATCGCTGGAAATGAAATTTTTTCAAGTATAAAATGCACAAGTTGTCACATTCAAGAATGGACTACCGAATCAAGCGATATCAAAGCGTTATCTTACAAAACATTTTACCCATATACTGACCTCCTTTTACACGACATGGGATCCAGTTTAAACGATGGCTATACGGAAGGAATTGCTCAAGCCTCTGAGTGGAAAACACCTCCATTATGGGGTTTGGGACTTGCAAGATTTTCGCAGGGAGGACAATACTATCTTCTGCATGATGGCAGAGCTTCTAGTATTGAAGAAGCAATAATGTTCCATGGAGGTGAAGCAACGACCAGTAAAAGTCAATATGCAGGACTTAGTGAATCCGACAAACAAAAACTCATCAAATTTTTAGAAAGCCTTTAATTCCATGGACAGACATAAATTTCTCAAAACATGCGGCTATACCTGTCTGGGAATAGTTGGACTAACTTCTTTTCTTGACTCTTGTATTCCTACCAAATTAGTTCAAACCACAAGTAATACTGGCCTTCTCATCATTCCTAAAACAGAATTCATTGAAGAAAAAAACAATAAATTAAAGTCACTCAAACATATTCTAATACAGACACCCGAACTATTTTTTCCAATTGCGCTTTATCGATTTTCAGATACTGAATTCAGTGCCATACTTCTCAAATGCTCTCATCAAGGAATTGAACTAAATGTTATGGGAGATTTGATCTCATGCCCCGCCCACGGAAGCGAATTCAGTAATACTGGTGAAATTATTCAAGGTCCCGCGGAAAGCTCACTAACCACTTTCAGAGTCTCGACAGATTCAAACAAAATATTCATTCACCTAGCATGAAAAAACTAATCTCGATAAATTTATTCTATATTCTTTCAAATATAACTTCTGCTCAATCCGACACAACCATAATAATCAAAAACTCAGTTGATAGTAGCAAGTTAAATTTGAATATGGACGCTGTTTTCAATCGCCCCTTTTTGAAAATGGGTCAAGTCCCCGTGGCTATCGGAGGTTATGTTGAAGCCAATAGCAGTTATTTTCAAACTGATGGAATAACGGAAGGATTATCCTTTCAGCTGCCGCGGATGACTATTTTTTTGGCTTCTTCAATAAAAAATAGAATAAAATTTCTCTCCGAAATAGAATTTGAAGAGGGTGGTCGAGAAATTAATATTGAATTTGCATCTTTGGATATTCAATTTCATCCTTTGATGAATTTAAGAGGCGGTGTTATTATGAATCCAATAGGTTCTTTTAACCAAAATCATGATGGCCCAAAATGGGAATTTATAAGCCGCCCCATTTCTGCAACAACAATAATTCCTTCAACCTGGAGTAATGTGGGCTTTGGTTTGTTCGGTAAATATGCACGCAATAATCTTGTTTGGGCCTATGAATTTTACATTTCCAACGGCTTTGACGATAAAATCATCTCCAACTCTCAAAATAGAACATGGCTTCCGGCAAGTAAAATGAATTCAGAACGTTTTGACGAATCGTTTAATGGAGTTCCTCTTGTCACTGCTAAAACAGCTTTACGTCATCGAAAAATAGGCGAAATTGGCTTTTCATGGATGGGAGGTGTTTACAACAAATTCCAGGATGACGGAGTACAACTTGACACAAAAAGAAGAGTCGATCTATTCGCGATAGATTTCAACACAACCATTCCGAAATTCAAAACCTTCATTAATGCCGAATGGGTTTGGGCTAAAATCAACATACCTGCAACATATACACAACAATATGGCAAGGCACAATACGGTGGATATATCGATATCGCACAAACCTTATTAAAACGGACACTTTTTGGATGGGAAAATAGTACATTAAACTTAGCGCTCAGAACAGAGTACTCAGATTATAATGTAGGTAAATTCGAAGAAACTAGCGGGAACATTTATGATCACATTTTTGCGATTGTACCAGGTATTAGTCTGCGCCCTTCTTCACAAACCGTAATTCGTATAAACTATAGATACCATTGGGAACGCGATCTTTTAGGAAATGAAGCCGCAAGAACGGCAGGATTCCAATTTGGATACTCTAGTTATTTTTGATGGTTTGGAACAGGCTCATTTTTTTAAAATACACAACTAATGTTGAGCTTTCAGAGCACTTCTTAAATAGACTAGAAAGGACTAATTTACCGCATATACATATGAACAAATTTATCTTTTGTGCACTTTCAACATCAGAACATCCGCGAAACCTACTGATATCTATTCAATATTTCTTTCAAGTCATGAGTTGTTTCCATCTTTCGCAGCGGCGGTACGTTTGCCCTACCTGTGTTGCCCAGCGGCACACTATTAATTAAGGATTTAGGTCCGCCAAAAATAAGCCTTGGAATTTGTCCTAGAACTTCCTTGATGTCTCCGTTCTTCATGGCAAACCTCACCATTTCCCAATGAACGTATGTATGCTCCAAAGGATATGATTGAGCCAAAATATGGGCACGCTCGAGGTGCCTCCATGCTAAGTCTATTTTTCCTTCAATAATAAAGTCCTTGGAAACAGACATCTCGTGACGAACTTTTTGCTTTAAATCACCTGGAATACGAAAATTAAGTTTCATTTGTTATCTGGTTCTGATCTTAGATTTCAAAGATAATTCAAAAAAAATGCTTCTATTAGGCCTCAAGCTGTAAAACTTATCTATCTTTGCCCTATGAGGTGGATAGCGATATTGCTTTCAATGTATTCGTTACTTTTGGCATTAAGGCCATGCGAGCATTTGCACAATGCCATCAGTGATGCTCAATCTGAGCACAAAGAACATGGGTCTGATCAAGGCGAAAATAATTTATGTTCTCCATTTTGTGTTTGTTCCTGCTCAACTTCTATAGACATAGTTCCTTTAGATTATGTTGAATTAGAAGATATCGATTTTCCAATTTCTGTCTTGTTTGGAATGGACTCCCAGAAAATGCAGGGAGACTTTATGCCGTGTGTCTGGCAACCTCCAAAGCTTTAAAAGTTGAATAGCCTAATAGCACTAATCCTGTGGAGTTAACTCAACAGGACAATTTCTGTATTATTCAACGTAGTCTTTCGCGATCTCGAAAGATGAAAAAAAGCATTCTGAAATGTTTAATAGACTTATCTTATTTTCAATTCAAAATAAGGCCATCATAGGAATGATGACCCTTGGAATTGTAGTTTACGGATTATACTCCTTTACACAACTCCCTATTGATGCAGTTCCTGACATCACAAATAATCAGGTTCAAATTTACACATTAACACCGACACTCGCTACTCAAGAAGTAGAACAGCTTGTTAGCGCACCGATTGAGAGATCACTTGCATCAGTCCCAGACGTCGAGGAGATAAGAAGTATCTCCAGATTCGGTTTAAGTATTGTCACAGTTGTTTTCAAAGAAAAGGTAGATATCTATTTTGCTAGGCAGCTTGTTCGCGAACGATTGGAGGAAGCCAATCAAAATATTCCCGATGGATTGGGCACTCCAGAACTTTCACCTGTAAGCACGGGCCTTGGCGAAATATATCAATATCTTGTTGAGGCTGACAGTCTGCATCGAGATCAATACGATGCCATGAAATTACGAGAAATACAAGACTGGATTGTATCTCGCCAAATATTGGGAACTCCCGGTATTGCTGAAGTCAATAGTTTCGGAGGACTTTCAAAACAGTATGAAGTCGCTGTTGATCCATACAAACTACAAAGCAAAAATGTTACAATTGCCGAAGTTTTCAATGCACTTGAAAACAATAATGAAAATACAGGTGGAGGATATATAGATAAAAAACCAAACGCCTATTTCATTAGAGGAATTGGATTAATTAAATCATTGGAAGAAGTCGGGAATATTAAGGTGAAAAAAATCGACGGTGTTCCAATATACATTAAGGATATAGCAAATGTACAATTCGGTAGTGGTACTCGCTATGGAGCGATGACAGCTGACGGCAATGGTGAAGTTGTTGGTGGAATAGTCATGATGCTCAAGGGTTATAATAGTGCTCAAGTTGTTGCTGATATCAAGGCCAAACTTCCGACAATTGAAAAATCTCTGCCTGAGGGGGTGACCATAAGAGCCTTTCTTGATAGAACTGACTTAGTCAATCGTTCTATGAGTACAGTGAAGAAAAATTTGATTGAAGGCGCGCTCATAGTAATTTTTGTTCTAATTCTTTTCCTTGGAAATCTGCGAGCTGGCCTAATAGTGGCAAGTGTAATTCCCTTAGCCATGTTTTTTGCAATAATCCTCATGAATCTATTCCATGTAAGTGGTAACTTAATGTCACTTGGGGCCATAGATTTTGGTCTTATTGTCGATGGTGCAGTTATCATAGTTGAAGCAACAATGCACTTTTTAGGAGTAAAACATTTAGGAAAAAAATTAAATCAGGCCCAAATGAATGATGCTGTTTTCGAAAGTGCTTCGAAAATCCGCAGTGCCGCTGCCTTTGGTGAAATTATCATTTTGATTGTGTATTTGCCAATCCTAACACTTGTAGGCATCGAAGGGAAAATGTTTGTTCCGATGGCTCAGACAGTAGGCTTCGCAATTATAGGCGCTCTCATTTTGTCGTTAACATATGTGCCAATGATGAGCTCATTATTTCTGAGTAAAAACATTGACAGCAAAGTAAATTTTAGTGATCGATTGATAAATAGACTCCAACAAATCTATTTGCCAATTATTCAATGGGCACTGAGAAAAAAGCAACTCATTATTGCAAGTTCAATTTGCCTCTTTGTTGCATCCTTTTTAGTCTTTTCAAGTCTTGGAGGTGAGTTCATTCCAACCCTCGAAGAAGGAGATTTTGCGTTCCATAGCATACTACCACAAGGTTCTTCGATAAACGAAAGTATTGAAAATAATGCTCGTGTAGAGAAGATACTAAAGCGATTTCCTGAAGTTAAAAGAGTAGTCGCTAAAAGTGGAGCCCCCGATATACCTACCGACCCCATGCCTCCTGAAGCTACTGACATGATGATCCTTCTCAAGGACAAAGACGAATGGACAACTGCGCAAACAAAAGAAGAATTAATGGATACTATGATGAAAGCGTTAAAGGTTATCCCTGGTGTATTTTATGAAGCTTCGCAACCTATTCAAATGAGGTTCAATGAGCTCATGACCGGAGTTCGGCAAGACGTGGCTGTGAAAATATTCGGAGAAAATTTAGATAGCCTTCTGAAATATGGCGAACAAATTGAAGCCTTGATCGCAAGTGTAGATGGGGCTAGCGAACCTCAACTTGAAAGAGTTAATGGACTGCCGCAATTAGTAATAAGATATAAAAGAGAAAATATTGCAAATTATGATTTGAATATAAAGGATGTTAATCGAATAATTCGAACAGCATTTTCCGGCGAAGTGGCAGGACAAATATTCGAAAATGAAAGGCGTTTTGACCTAGTAGTTCGAATGGATAAAGAATTGAGAACTGATATCGCTGATTTAAAAAGACTATTAATTACAATACCAAATGGAATGCAGATACCGCTAGAACAATTGGCCACAGTGAATTTAGAGCAAGGTCCAGCACAAATTTCACGCGAAGAAACAAAAAGAAGAATAGTGGTCGGTTTTAACGTTGCGGGACGTGATGTTCAGAGTGTTGTCAAGGACCTACAAAAAAAAATTGACGAGGAGGTGAAATTACCATCTGGCTATTATGCAACATATGGCGGTCAATTTCAAAACTTGGTCCAAGCAAGTAATAGATTAATGATTACAGTACCAATTGCTTTGTTATTGATTTTCTTTTTACTTTATGTAACATTTAAATCGGCTAAAGAAGCTTTGCTAATTTATTCTGCCATAAAGTGCTATTGGTGGAGTGTTAGCTTTATGGATGCGTGACATGCCCTTTAGTATCAGCGCAGGTGTTGGATTTATAGCATTGTTTGGCGTTGCAGTACTAAATGGAATTGTACTTATAAGTACATTCAACGATTTGGAAAAAGAAGGCTTCACTCTATATGAAAGAGTCATAGAGGGTACAAAAATCCGTTTGCGGCCAGTGTTGATGACTGCCACGGTGGCATCGCTTGGTTTTTTACCAATGGCTTTGAGTTCAAGTGCAGGAGCCGAGGTTCAAAAGCCATTGGCAACAGTAGTTATTGGAGGTCTTCTTTCAGCTACGATTCTTACTTTGTTAGTTCTTCCCGTACTATATATAGTTTTCAATGCACGCTTGAAGAAGCTTCCAAATAATTTAAAAGCTGCTACTTCGAGTGTTTTTCTCTTGATAATTTGCACCAACGCTATTGGGCAATCAAAACAGGAAATTACTTCAGACGTAGCCATTCAGACAGCCTTGCTTCAAAACAACTATTCACTTGCTGCTGGAATGAAGGTCGAATACTTCAAAAAATTAGAGCAAGCCTCATCGGAAATAGAAAAAGCGAACTTTAGTATAATGTATGGTCAATATAATAGTTTTTATAAGGATCAAAATATTTCATTTAGTCAAAGCATTCCTTTTCCGACCGTTTTTGCGAAACAAAAAAAAGTGAATGAGCAACAATCCAAGTTAGCTAATTCAACAAAATTGGAGATTGAAAATTCTCTTAAATTTCAAGTGAGGCAATGTTATGATAATATACAATTTCTTAAAGCGTATCTGGTACTTCTCAAAACTCAAGATTCGCTTTATATGAGGTTACTCAAAGGTGCGGAACTTAGATATAAAACAGGTGAAGGTACTTTCTTGGAAGTTTCAACAATTACTTCAAAACTCAGTGAAATAAGGAATCAAATACTCCTAACTGAAACAGATGTAGAATCACAACACATCACCTTTAAAACGTTACTAAATGTAGATTTTGAAGTGACCACTATTAAAATGGATTCACTTCAGGTTGTAAATACTTTTGCGTTTGATACACTTTCGATTTTGGAGAATCCCCTTCTTAAAAGAGTAAGAGAGGAAATTCTGCTTCTTTCAGTCTCTCAAGAGCTACAAAAGGCTCACTTATTACCTGACATCAGTATTGGCTATTTTAACCAATCCATGTTTGGAACAACTAATTATGCCAATGACGACGAGATCGCAAATGGAAGGACGAGATTTCAAGGTGTAACACTCGGAGTGTCTATCCCTTTATGGTCTAAACCTCAATTGTCAAGGATTCAAGCAAACAATATTCTTGAGATTGCATCAAAAACAGAGTTAGACGCAATGACTAGTCAAGTAAATACTCAGTATCTTATTGCATTCAACGATTACAGGAAGAATTTGGAGTCAGTAAATTACTATCTAAACTTTGCACTTAAAACGGCGCAAGAAACTCTTGTGGCAGCAGACAAATCACTAAATTCAGGTGAAATTGGATATTTTGAATTTGCCTTTGCAGTTGATCAGGCACTTCAAATTCAAAAAGACTACACGAATGCAGTCTTCCAATTAAATCAAACGATTAATAACATAAAGTACCTTACAGGTATCTAAAAAATAATACTATGAAAAAAATTATTGGAATATGTACCATTATATTTTTAGTCGCTTGCAATGGCGGCGTCACAGGTGAGTCAGAACATGGACACGAGCATGGACACGGAGGAGGTCCAGAAGGATCTAGTGTTGTTTTAACACCGAATCAAATGCAATCATTAAATTTAACTTTGGATAGCATACACCATCAACCACTAAGCGACATTTTGAATCTGACTGGCTTGATTAGCGTCCCTCCCCAATATCTAGCTCACGTAACAGCACCAATTGAGGGAATTGTACAATCTATTCAAGTTAAAGAAGGAGAATTTGTAACCAAGGGACAAAATTTGGTGACTTTAACGAACCCGTTAATAATCCAGATGCAGCAGGATCTATTAGAAAATAGGAGTAAAATGTTTTTTGACGAAGCAGAATACCAACGGCAACTCGCACTTTCCACAGAAAACGTAAATGCAAAAAAAGCACTTCAACAAGCCCAATCTAACTTGGGGGTTACACGTGCAAGAACAGCTTCTCTAGAAAAGCAGTTATCTCTTATAGGTATTAATCCAAGCACTTTAAATGAGGCCAATATGGTTTCAACTTTTTCTATTAAAGCTCCGGTTAGTGGAACTATTTCACAGATTCTTGCTTCCATAGGAAGCCGATGTACTTTTGAATTACCCATTATGAAAATAGTGGATAATGAGCACGCTATTCTCGAATTATTTGTATTTGAAGACAATTTAAAAAAATTGCAAGAAGGTCAAATTGTAAAATTCACATTGACAAGCGACAACAATGTATTCAATTCGGCTAAAATCACAACAATTGGAAGCTCTTTCGAGAATGAATCGAAAGCAATAAAGGTATTAGCTGACATAGAAGGAGACAAATCAGGACTAATTGATCAAATGAATGTCAATGCAATTGTCTCCTTGAAAACAGAGAAGGTTGCTTGCGTTCAAAATGGTGCAGTTGTAAATTATCAAGGAACCGATTTCATTTTTGTTTATTCTGAATTAAGTCAACACGATTTACTACATTCAGGGCATGAACATGAGGACGAACACGAAAGTAGCGGAGAGCATGCACATGAAGGTGATCACGAAGACGAAACCCAAAATGAACCTGTAGCAGGTAGTATTGCGTTTATAAAGATTCCAGTAAAAAAGGGCGTCACAAGTGGGGGATTTACTGAGGTAATTCCTCTTTTGGAAATCCCCGCAGATTCACGCATAGTGGTAAACGGTTCATTTTATGTTCTAGCGGCATTGACTAATCAAGGAGAAGCCCATTCACATTAACCCTCTAAAATCAAATCAATTTAATATGAATAAATTCACATTTTTTATCTTGTCTGTAGCACTATTGGCAGTCTCATCTTGTGGCAACCAAAATAGCAAAACAAACGAAAAACCGGCCATGAACGATCATGAAGGCCATAATCATGGAGAAGGAAATCATGAAGGTCATGAACATGAAACTTATTACACATGTGAACATCACCCAGAAGTACATGAGCACGAAGTAGGAAAATGTCCGAAATGCCAAATGGATCTCATCAAATCTGAAGGCGAAGAACATGGTCATGAAAGCCATAGCCATGAAGACTATTACACTTGTTCAAATCATCCAGGGGTGCATGAACACAAACCGGGAAAGTGCAGTATTTGTAGTTCGGAACTGGTCAAAAAAGAAGGAGAAAGTCATTAATTGAACTTTAAATTGGCAATAAAATGAGGGATATACCTAAAGATAGAAAATTCATAACTCTAATAGTAACAGTAGTTATTAGTTTAACACTTGAAGTTCTATCCTTGATGGGATTAAGAATTCCATTTCCCTTGTCACCTATTGTCTATTCCATTCTCATTATTGGCATTGGCAATAAGGTGCTGCTAAACGGAATAAAATCTTTGATTAAACTCCAGTTTAGCAGCATCAATTTGCTTATGCTCATCGCTGTAGTCGCTGCGTTCTATCTTCAAGAATATTCAGAAGCAGCAGTTGTCATTGTTCTATATGCGCTAGGCGAAAAACTCGAGGATATAGGAATTACAGCGAGTAAGAAGGCTCTCAACAATTTGGTTGAAAACAGCCCAAAAGCAGCTAAAATAAAAGGACAATCTCTTTTGACAAAAGTTCAGGATATTACTATAGGTAGTATAATTCAAGTTATGCCTCACGAATTAATTCCAATGGATGGAAAAGTTATATTTGGTGAGAGCACAGTGGATGAATCCTCAATTACAGGTGAATCTATGACAAAAGACAAACATCTGAATGATTTGGTTTTTGCAGGTACATTAAACCAATGGGGCTTTCTTGAAATAGAAGTTACAAAGAGGAGCGTAGATTCGACATTTGCTAAGATTACCCAATTAACTTTTCAAGCAACAGCGAATAAATCGAATGCCCAAAAGTTCATTCAAAAATTTGCTCGAATTTACACTCCTGTTGTTATGATCACTTCAATGTTGGTCTTTGTAATACCCGTTATTCTACTCGGCAAAGATATGAATGCGTGGCTTAATCAAGCGATTACACTTCTTGTAATCGCTTGCCCTTGTGCTTTAGTTATTTCCACTCCTGTTGCCGTTTATGCTGCAATAGGTAATGCATCTCGTCACGGCGCCCTTATTAAGGGTGGGAAATTCATAGAGCTTATGGGCGAGATTCAGGCTGTTGCAATGGATAAGACAAGAACTATTACAAAGGGGAAACTAAAAGTAATAAATGTCATCGCGCTGAATGGCACTCCATTAAACCAGCTAATCTCTTGCACCGCTGGAATTGAAAGTTACTCCGAACATCCAATTGCACAATCTATTCTCGATCATAGTATCAATTTAAAATTGACTGGGCACTTGATGAGTAATTTCAAAAGTGTAATAGGTTTTGGCGCAAGAGCAAAATGTGAATCGTGTGGCCATAATGTGTTCATTGGAAAGAAGGAATTCATAGAAAAAACCACAGAATTAAATAGTGAAATCCAGAACATTATTTCCAAACTAGAAAATCAAGGAAAGACGGCCGTTGTAGTATGCTTCGAAAATTCAATTGCGGGCGTTTTTGGAGTTCAAGACGAAATTAAAGATGAAAGCCCAGTCGCTATTAAGAATCTGAATCAAATGGATATTCATCCTATTATGTTAACAGGAGACAATCAAGCTGCCGCCAAATATGTTGGATCTCAAATTGGTTTAAGCGAAATTCATGCTAATCTGTTACCCGATGAGAAATCGAATCAGATTAAGTTACTTTTAAAAAAGTATGGAAAAGTAGCAATGGTTGGTGATGGAATAAATGATGCTCCGTCGCTAGCCCTGAGTACCGTTGGAATTGCTATGGGAGCAGCAGGAAGTGATGCAGCCATAGAGGTCTCTGATATCGCACTTCTAAATGACGACCTTACAATGATACCGTTTCTCATTCGATTAGGAAAAAAAACCAAGAGAATAATTCGATTGAACACCATTGGGGCTATAGTTATAAAATTCATATTTATTCTTCTAGCTTTTTTTGGAGTTAGTAATCTCGTATTTGCCATCTCAGCAGATGTTGGTGTTACTCTCATAGTAATATTACATAGCCTTCAATTGGCCAAAATTGATAAAATTGAATGAAACAAAGTGACCTATGAAATTTCATTTAATTAACCGAGACAAAAACATTTTCGGAATGATATAGGCGATCAGACAAACACTTATTGCAACACCAAAAATTTCAAGTGCAATTACAGCATCTGTAATCGGGGATTTCATCACCGTTCCGAATACGGCAGCAAAGCCACCGCTAATGGCCATTCTGAGTATCCAAGGCCTCTTTTCATTTTTTAATTGAAACAAAAAAGAAAATTGATCCGCAACAGAAGTAGTTATTTGCACCGCAGCTCCCTCTCGTCCAGCACTTCCTCCGCATAAATGAGTAATTAGGGTAGAAACAAAAACAAGGGGAGCCATTAAGATGGGCATTCTCTCAAAAGGATATTTCACCTCATCCTTAATGACATCATTCCCGCGATCCGAAGATTTTCCG
>JBIIBU010000138.1:0-5202 GCA_044239235.1 Flavobacteriales bacterium | reverse complement strand
ATTTTTATGGTAAACACATGTTGTCCAAACAATAGAACCAACCGTGCCAGAGTCAAACTTTAAAACAGCCATTCCACTGTCTTCTGTTTCAATCTGGTGATTTTGAGTTTCGGCCATTGCCTTAACATCAACTATATCTCCGCACCACCAAATAAGCAAATCGATGAAATGACTAGCTTGTGTGTAAAGCGCTCCTCCCTCTTGTTCTATTTTTCCTCTCCAAGGTGATTCATCATAATAACCTTGATATCTATTCCAAAGAATATCACATTTTACAATGAATATCTTTCCCAATCTGCCTTCATCCATTGCTTGCTTGGCAAGCTTCACAGGAACATTATGGCGATTTTGTTTTACTACCCACAATTTCTTTTTGCAAGCCAAGGCGACATCGTTCATTTGCTGGCAATCGATCGAACTCAATGCCATAGGTTTTTCAACCAAAACATTAAACCCTTTTTCCAAAGCCTTAATCGCCATCTCTTTGTGCAGAGCATGAGGCGTGACCACGTTCACAATGTCAGCTTTTACTTCAGCCAACATTTTGTCGTAATCTGTGTAAAAGGGCAAGCCTCCGTATAACTCAGACTGAGATTTTGAAAGTTCTTGGTTGATGTCGCAAATTGCCACAATCTCGGCATAAGAATCAGCGTCCAAAACAGCGATGTGTCTTTTACCAATACTGCCGCATCCTACGACAACAAATTTTATCTTTTCCATACTTCCAAAAAGTAGCTGTTATTAAGGCCTAGTATGACAAAAGTAATACAACCTTCACCCCGATAAAAGGATGAAAGGCCAAATAAGAAATTTGTGTTTCAATATGCGTCGATCAACGAACTTTTTGACTAACGAGTAAGCTCATTTACAATATCAATAAATACCTGTTCCCCTTCACAATTCCAATGCGTATCATTGGGATGATAAATTATAGTCGATTTACTCTTTTCAAGAAGAGGGGTATAAACATCAATCATCATTGAATCACGATTCGGATGATTAAAAACGCGCTCTATCAAATGATTGTGACCCTTCGCATCATTGATAGCTGCATCCAATACCGTGACTTTATTCGGCACAATAACGAAATAAACCCGATCAAAACCTAAGCTTCTGTAGTAGGTCAACAGCTTATTAATTTGGACCACATATTCATCTACTCTTTGATCGCTAATAGGCGTGAATGAACCCATGGGCCCCGTCATTTCTTCATGATAATAAAGATTATTCTCATCATCACTCAAGTAGACAAACTC
The DNA here is from genome assembly GCA_044239235.1 of Flavobacteriales bacterium. Classification (GTDB taxonomy): domain Bacteria; phylum Bacteroidota; class Bacteroidia; order Flavobacteriales_D; family Sanyastnellaceae; genus JAIXWP01. Next base: position 3,946 of record JBIIBU010000138.1, on the reverse strand, counting down.
ATTTATTCTTTTAAAAACGTTGTGGTTCAAACCGGCTTTAACCTCTTTGACCTTCAATGAAAGAGGGTCGTTAAACATGGCCTGCCGAAGCACATTTTCAGCCTTGAAAGAAAACCAATCAAGACCACCTGCATTATCTGCATCTTCGTAGATCTTCGGGAATATCTCTGATGAATCAACTATTATACTCGATGTATCATCAAGTCCTAATGCATGTCTTTCTATAATTTCAATAATGAGAATATCTTCAGTCGTGCTATCCATTGGCGGAATGCGCAATTGCTGGGTCCAACGGATATAGAAATAGTGATCAATATTCGTTAGGCGTTGAGAACTATTTGATAATGTTCCCAAGAAACTATCTCCGAGCATAAACATTCTGCGCTTCGCTTTAATCGGCTTGTTCTCAAACCGAGCATCACAAAAGGGTTTTTCTATTCCGAATCCAGGCAATCCACTCATCTTGTATAAGTCACCGTGGCGATTGGCGTAGCGCACTAAATCGTCGATAACGCGATCCATCAGTTGAGGCGAATGAGCCAACACCAGCCATGCGAGCGAAACAGACAACGCGAGATATTTCAGGATTCGTAAAATCAAAATTGAAAATAAATAAACTGTTCTTGATTAAATACTCCTAGCAGGTAGATTATGAATATTACGGCACTTGACATCGCTGCAAAAGACCATGTAGTATTAAACTTCAATCTCAAATCCAATTTCTCAATAACCAATAGCACAAGTATTAACAGAACACTTAGCACAATCTCTGCGTTATTCATGACTTGAGAAGAAATCACGCCAAAATCAGCACCACCGAATAACATTTCAATAATACCGAATGATTGTTCGGTTGTTGGTGTTCGAAAGAATATCCATGCAATTGAGACCACAAAAAAAGTAAGGATCATTTTCAAAAAATCAGGAATCATAGCCTTGCCAAATCGACTTCTGTAAACTAATTCTATGACAACGAAAGCAGCGTGCAGAGCGCCCCACAGCACAAAATTCCATCCCGCTCCATGCCATATTCCGCTAACTAAAAATATGATTGTAAGATTTATATATCGTCGTAAAACGCCATGTCTGTTTCCACCTAATGGAATGTACAGATAATCTCTAAACCAGGTTGATAAAGAGATATGCCATCGCTTCCAAAATTCTTCTACCGATTTCGCGAAATAAGGCTTATTGAAATTCGTCATTAAATCAAATCCCATAATGCGCGCGCTTCCTATAGCAATATCTGAGTATCCTGAAAAATCGCAATAAATCTGAAATGAAAAGAAAACAACTGCGATCCACAAATTTGCGCCGCTCATGTGCGTCCAGTCGCCATATACTTCATTCACAAAAATGGAAAGACGGTCAGCTATAACCACCTTCTTAAAAAAACCCCAAAGCATTTGACTAAACCCTTTCCGAAATCGCTCTAAATCCCATGAATGCTCTTCCCTGAATTGATGAAGCAAATTCTGAGGCCGCTCTATGGGACCCGCCACAAGCTGAGGATAAAACATCACGTATAACGAATAGATGCCAAAATGCCTTTCCGCCTTCTGATGACCTCGATACACTTCAATGGTATAACTCATTGCTTGGAAAGTGTGAAACGAAAGCCCTACCGGCAAAAGAATATCCAAAAAGGGTAATGGATTTTCAGCACCACTCAATCCAAGAAGATCAGTTATATTTTGATTTATGAAATTCCAATATTTGAAAGTGCCTAACACACCAATATTGGCTATTAATGAAGCAATTAAAAAAACTTTCTTTCTGTTGCCTTTCGACTGTTCAATGAGGATTCCCGCAAAGTAATCGACTACAATTGTAAAGCCCAAAATCGCTATGTACACAGGCTTGAATGCCATGTAAAAATAACAACTGGCAATAAGCAGCAGCAACCATCTGAACCTATGAGGTAGGTCAAAATAAAGTATCGTTACAACAACGAAAAAAAGAATAAACTGTATGGAATTGAAGAGCATCTAAGGTATTCCTGGTGCCCAAAAGTACATCATCGCACGAGGGTTACCTGCCCATTAATCTCTTTTTCTTCAGAGATTTTTCCTCCACCCTCATCTATAGTGAAGAGAATTCTATAGTGATAGACACCAGCCTCTACATATTCATCGCCATCACGACGTTGACCAAGCCATGGACGATCAAGAGAATGCGTTTCAAACATCTGTTCCCCCCATCTATTCCACATCACTAAATAATAGCTAGCAACATTCACTCCTTCCACGAGCCACACATCATTTATTCCATCGCCATCAGGAGTAAATGCGTTGGGTGCCCAAATAGCACCTGGACACTCTTCAAAAATGAACATCTGATAACGAGCTTCGCAACCCAAATCCGTGCTGATTTTTACATAATAAATTCCAGGAGCCGTAGCATTGTACACTTGTCCTGTCGTGCCATCATCCCACTCATAGGTGCACCCTTCATTCTTAGCATCTAGCTTAGCAACATACGGAGGCAACGTAAAGCAAAAGTCCATTTCACTTGGTGTAAAAGGATTTTCAGGCAAAGGATTAAACAACACATAAACCATGTCGGTGCTCTCACAAAATCCATTATCCACAGAAACAGAATAATCTCCTGTTTGATTGATATTGATGTTTGTAGCTTGTGACCCCGTGCTCCATTCGTAATTCAGACCTAACTCGCCCGCAATCAGATTCACAATTTCTCCTTCACAAGCCACCTGATCTGGGCCAAGATCTACGATGGGATATGAATTTACCGTAACTACTATTTCATCCTCAGAAACACAGCCTGCTGGGCTTGTTACAACAACATGATATGTTCCTGCTTCAGAAACAACAACAGAATTTGTCGTTGGGCCGTGATCCCATGCGAATAAATGGTCATTTGCCCATCCTGTAGCAACCTCAATATCATCTCCCTCGCACAAATTGATATCAGGTCCAAGGTCTGTTTCCTCAGTTTGCATATCAATCGTGATAGTTGCTGAGCCCGCACAACCCGCCGCATTCTCTGCACTAATTGTGATCGTTCCACTTTGATCCAAAATCAAGGATGTCATTGGAGACGAAGGATCAGCCACCATGTTTGCAGGCAACCAAGACCATGACAATGCACCAACAAAATCAGTACTAGCCTCAACAGCCTCTCCGACTACAGAGCAACCGCTAATTTCATCTTCAGTGACTGTTACCACAGGAGTTGGAAGTACTATAATATCAAAAGAATCAGAGTAAACGCATCCACTTGCTGTGTGCTCCATATTTAGCGTAACAGCAGTGCTGCTTTCTGGAGTAATATTCACGGAAACTCCATTGCCAATTGGAGCTACAGGCTCGGTGCAAATCCAGTCAAAACCAAATCCGGCTCCTGTTCCCATTCCCGCCGCTGTTGCATTTACAACATCTCCTGCACAAACAGGTACATCATTAAATGTAATAGACATTGCAGTAATGGGAGATTTGTCAATTTGAATTTCAGCCGTTTCAATACAGCCCTCTTCAGATGTAACAGTTACCGTATAAAGGGTATTTACATCAGGATTTGCAGATGGTTCAGGGAAATACAATCCTGATAGACTACCGTCATTCGGTCCCCATTCGTAAGTATAATTTCCCGGAACATCAGGAGTGGCATGAAGAACCAGCGGATCACCATCGCATATTGCAGCATCAGGAGAAACATCTAAATTGAAAAGTAAACCAACATTTACCAAAACCGAGTCCGTGTAAATACACCCACTCCAAATATCCGTGATATTGAGAACGTAATTCGTTGTTACATCGGGTGAGCCCACAGGATGAAGCACATCAGTTAGATCAAGTGTAGAAGAAGGGGACCAATCATAAGTGAAATTTCCTTGAGAGTTGGTTGCAATATAAACTTCATCAATACACCAATTATCTTGATTGCCCGCCCACGCTCCAACTTGGATCCATCTAAATTTAGTAGA
>JBIIBU010000010.1:0-19808 GCA_044239235.1 Flavobacteriales bacterium | reverse complement strand
TCTATAGCAAGATCAGTAAAGTCGGGATAGGCAGATTCATTAAAAATCATAATGGTATTTCCCGCAGGAAAAGTCACCCCATCAGTAGAGTATCGCAATTCAACATTATCACCAGGCTCAGCATTATCGCATGGCGCAATACCATTCGCAATTTTTATGGAAAAGAAAATAGTTCCTCCCATAGAGACATCAATCGCATTTGTAGTCGCGCTTCTCTCGCCGGTGCCTGTAAAATACAAAGCACTTCCTGAAACTGAACCGCACGTGGCACTTGAAGCTCCATTATTAATATCATCCCAATCTCCCAGAGAAATATTCGGGTCAAAATTATCCGACCAAACAACAGTTTCTGTCGTTGCATCAATCTGCACACTTTCGCCTTCACAGATAAAGGTTTCATCAACGACTAAATCAAATGAAGTAATATTTCCAGGACTTACATTAATAGTCACATTTTGAGATGAACTCGCACATCCTGTTGGCGTAGATACCGTCACAGTATAGGTAGTGCTCACCATTGGACTTGCAATAGGGTTTGCTATTGTAGCGTCATTCAAAGTACTAGATGGGCTCCAAACGTAGTTGTAAGTAGCTGCGGTAGTTTGCGGAGAAACTTGCAGTTGTACACTTTCATGCTGGCAAATGCTTTCGAAAGGAGGATCAACGGTAAAAACGGGAGGATTAACATCTTCGATGCTGTAAAAAAACTCTTGCTCACACCCACTGATGTTTTCATTCGCCACCGCAACATAAATGGCGCTCGAAACAGGAGCCGCTAGTTGATAATCATACCCTGTATAAATCGGGGTTTCCATATCTTGGTAGTTGTACCAAACAGGATTAAAATAAGATGGTTCGACAGAAATGGTAAGAGATCCATTGGCACATTCTGCTTGATCAAACTCGATTGGCGGCGTTGGTTTAAATGAACCTACAGAATAAGCGTAAGATTCTGATTCTCCATTTCCGTAAACATAGCCAGTTACCCCATCTGGTGCTGCAAGTGAATGTGTACCTTCAGAAATTGAAAATGCCGCATACATATGCGACGAGCAATTTGGAAAGTTTTGAAATAAATTGGATGCAATGGGCGCTCCATCAAAATAAACATCCGAAATGTTATCAGTTTCAACTATCACATTCAAATAATGTGACGTGATTATTGATGAATTAACTGTACTAAAAGTAATGTCATTTATTTTCTTTGAAGCATCATCCAAAATCGACATAGAAGGGTCACCGTTACCGCCACAACTAACGCCTTCCATATACTGAATAACTGTAATTGGGGCATTGGCATTCACACAATGTGCTCCTGTTTGATACTGAAATTCTTGAAATTCACCTGCGTCCAAAATAATTGACGCGCCACCATCAATGATAACAGCGGTATTGTTTTCTTTAGCCATTACACGATAGGTGTAATTTGCTGTAGGAATTCCCCAATCCGGATTTACTTGATAAATGTAGGGTGTAACATAGTATTCAGTCCCCCACGATTCAACAGGGAGATTCTGTTCAAATAGGTGATCACAAGTCGAGCAATTTGTTGGCACATTAGCACAACTCGCCCCTGAAAAAACTGCAAATGGTCTGCAACTTCCACTAACTGTTGTAGCCCTCACAATAGTTCCCGTTAAATCTAAACCAGCTCCCGCAGTCAACTGGTAACACTGACCGGCATCAAGAGATACAATTATTGGAACTCCGGCAGAACTGCCATTTACAGTATTCACAGAAGGGATAATCTCCACTTCCGTGTCATCTTCTGTAGCAACAATAAGCAATTCTGAATCCCAAGGTGTGAAGCCTGCATAAGCAGCCACAATATACTCAGTGCCTAATGTTGGTGTAGGTAAAACTTTAGTGGCGTCTGAACTATAAGGATTGAAATTAATGGCAAAAACAGCCACTGTATCCTGTGTCTCGATATGGATTCCCTTTGCCTCGATTCCTTGAGCAGCATTGACCTCTCCATTGACGTTTGGAACAGTCACGGTGGTCATTCCATTGGCAGTGACATTAAAACTCGTTGACCATGATTGTCCCGGAATCGTAACGGTGCCGCTTGTATTTTGATCTGAAACAATAAATAAATCGAGAGATTCACCCGCCATGACTTCGTGATTTCTCATAAAGCCAAGCCAGAAGTCCTTACCCTTAGTGGGCGAAGAACTCTGCGCCATGACGCTGCCAGTTAGCAGGATCATGAGAGACCAGATGACGATTTTCACAGTTTTCATATAGGGCGGTGGTGTCCCAAATCTACAAATATATCAATATAGACTCGGTTTCAGGCCTTTAAGTTGCGTAAAAACAAAAGGCCTGACTTTCTACGAGAGAAGTCAGGCCTAGGTTTCAATGCTTTGTGATGGAGCTTATTCTGCTAAAATGATGATCTTATTATTGAACACCTCAACAGTTCCGCCTTTCACATCAAACTTATGTTCTTTTCCCGCGGTATCTTTTACTTTCACTGAGCCTTTTTTCAAAGATGAAATAAGTGGCGCGTGATTGTTCAAGACACCCAAGCTTCCGTCGCTTCCTGGAAGGAATACGTAAGTAGCTTCACCCGTGTAGAGTGTTGATTCAGGAGTAATGATTTCTACGTTCATTGTATAACGAGATTATTTGCGACTTGCTGCTTCAGCAAGCATTTTCTTACCAGTTTCAATCGCTTCTTCGATTGTACCTTTCAAGTTGAATGCAGCTTCTGGGTACTCATCACAATGACCATCAAGAATCATATTGAAACCTTTGATAGTGTCTTCGATTGATACAAGTACACCAGGGATACCAGTGAACTGCTCAGCCACGTGGAATGGCTGAGACAAGAAACGTTGCACTTTACGAGCACGGAATACAGAAAGCTTATCATCTTCTGAAAGCTCGTCCATACCAAGGATCGCGATGATATCTTGAAGTTCCTTATAGCGTTGAAGAATACCTTTTACACGCTGAGTACAACGGTAGTGCTCTTCACCAACAATTTGTGGAGTCAAGATACGAGATGTAGAATCGAGTGGATCAACCGCAGGGTAGATACCAAGCTCAGCAATCTTACGGCTCAATACCGTTGTAGCATCCAAATGGGCGAATGTAGTAGCTGGAGCTGGGTCAGTCAAGTCATCCGCAGGCACGTAAACCGCTTGTACAGATGTGATAGAACCACGCTTTGTTGAAGTAATACGCTCTTGCATCACACCCATCTCTGTTGCCAAAGTTGGTTGGTAACCCACCGCTGAAGGCATACGTCCAAGAAGTGCTGATACCTCAGAACCTGCTTGTGTAAAGCGGAAGATATTATCGATGAAGAAAAGGATATCACGACCACCAGACTTCTCATCCCCGTCGCGGAAATATTCAGCTACAGTAAGACCTGAAAGCGCCACACGAGCACGTGCTCCTGGAGGCTCATTCATTTGTCCGAATACGAATGTAGCTTGTGATTTTTCTAGTTCTTTAGGATCAACTTTAGAAACGTCCCAGTCACCTTGGTGCATTCCTTTGTTGAATTCTTCACCATATTTAATGATACCAGCTTCGATCATCTCACGAAGAAGGTCATTTCCCTCACGAGTACGCTCACCAACACCAGCAAAAACTGAAAGACCTTCGTAGGCTTTCGCGATGTTGTTGATCAACTCTTGAATCAATACGGTTTTACCTACACCGGCACCACCAAACAATCCGATTTTACCACCCTTTGCATAAGGCTCGATAAGGTCGATTACTTTGATACCTGTGAAAAGAACTTCTGTTGAAGTTGAAAGATCCTCATAACGAGGAGGCTGACGGTGAATAGGATTTCCACCAGTATTATCTACTTCGGGCATACCATCGATAGCAGCTCCGACAACGTTGAATAGACGTCCTTTGATTTTGTCACCAACAGGCATAGTAATACCACGACCAGTTGATTCAACTTCCGCACCGCGGCGGAGACCTTCAGTGGCATCCATTGCGATGGCACGAACAGTGTCCTCTCCAATGTGTTGTTGACACTCAAGAATTAATTTATGACCATCAGGCTTAGTAGCTACCAATGCGTCTAGGATGTTAGGCAACTTAGCTCCTGCTGGGAATGAAATATCCACAACTGGACCAATGATTTGCACTACTTTACCAATATTTTGCGACATGCGTACCGGTTTAAATTTTCGGGCGCAAAAGTAGTGAACAGTGAGGGAGAAACAAAAAAAGATTTCATCTTTCCAACGTTAACTTAAGTAATCACCTAAATAACCCATCAAACCTCGCCCTCACGACCTCCCAACCCCACGACCTTTCTTCCTAACTTCGCCACGTCGTCAAAATCCACCATGAGGAAAACTTTCGTCAGCAATCTTATTCTTATCATTGGCTTGAATCTGCTAATCAAACCCTTCTATATATTGGGGATTGAAGTAGAAATTCAAAACCGTGTGGGCGCAGAAAAATTCGGGAGCTATTTCGCCCTTATTGCGTTTTCATTTCTCATCAATATGATTCCCGATATGGGAATGACAAACTGGAATGCACGACAAGTAGCTAAAACAGGACAACTCTCTTCCTCTTCTTTTTCTGCACTTATTCAACTTAGAATTGCACTCTCATTTGTATACTTTTTGATTTGTTTGATACTTGGTGTTACCATTGGATATTCAGAACAAGAGCTTATTATCCTCGCAATTCTAGCTTTCAATCAAATATTATCTCTTTTTGTACTCTTCTTTAGATCGTGTCTTGCAGGCCTACATTTATTTCGTAAAGATTCTATATTAAGCATTCTAGATCGAGCAATAATCGTGCTTTTGCTCGGCTTCCTCCTTTGGGGGAAATCAGACACCCATTTCGAAGTAGAATGGCTTGTATATGCCCAAACTGCTGCATACTGTATCACCTTCCTCTTGGCTCTTTTCTGGGTGGTATCTAACCTGAAAAAAGAAGAAATTAAAAATCAAATCATTCCATCAGCAAGAGTATTTCAGTTTACAGCCTTAAAAGAGAGCCTACCCTTCGCCCTAATGACTATTTTTGGAATGATGCTCTATCGCACCGATAGCATTTTATTAGAAAGAATAAATGGCGCAGAAGAGGCCGGACACTACGCCATGGGCTTCCGCATTTTTGAAGCCTACAACATGCTCTCTTTTCTATTTGCCGGATTACTATTGCCTATTTTTTCTAAAATGATTGCGGAGAAAAAAGAAATTGGTGAATTGCTTTCTTTATCATCGCGTCAATTACTATCAGCTACTTGGCTTGTCACTCTATTTTGCTTTTTTCAACCTGAGCGTGTCATGTATCTTTTCTACGATAACCCAACCCAAGATACCATCGAGAGTTTCAAATGGCTAATGATCGGCTGCCTCATGTTTTCAATGCAATACATATACGGCACTCTGCTCACCGCGGCTGGACATATGAGAGTGCTCATTTGGATTGTGGCCACTGGTTGGGCAATCAGCCTCATACTGAACGTTATTCTTATACCCAAAATGGGAGTTGTCGGTGTTTCCAAGATTAATGCACTTTCACACGGATTAATCCTGCTAGCAGAAATTCTTGCCACTCGCCATTTCTTCAAGATTAGATTATTCTCACATTTCAAAACAAGTCTCTTATTCATTGCGCTTAGCGTCAGCTTTTCCCTTTGGTTCTTTAATGAAAGTCTCCACCCCACAATAAATAGCTTATCATTTACGTATACCCTCGCGATTTTTAGCGCCGTTGGTCTTGCATTGGCGTTCATTACTCGAATTTTGAATATAAAAAAGTTTGTTGCTGTAATGAAATCGCGCGATTGAGTTCAACGGTGTACCTTTGCACCAAAACCTATACGCCTCTATGTCTGCCGAACACGTAGAAAATTCATCTTCGAATCAGTTGGAATCAACCAACTTACTCATCATGCTTTTCAAATGGCGCAAACCGATTATTATCGTTTGTGCAGCAGCAGCAGTACTTTCAGCAGCTGTGTCTTTGATGATCAAACCAAAATACAAAAGTACCGTTACACTTTTTGCAACTCAGCAGCACTCCTTCGGTGAGCAGTTGCTTGAGGATATTAAAAAAGAAGACGTACTTGCTTATGGCGAAGAAGAAGATGCTGAGCGTCTGCTTCAATTGATCAATTCTGACCAAATCAGAAATCGCATCATTTCCAAATATGATCTTTGGACAGTCTATAACATTAAGCGCGAAGACCTCGGTGCAAATACTCTGATAGCACTCGAATACAACGATAATATCACGGCGCGACTCACTAAGTTCGGTTCTATCGAAGTGGCCGTGTTAGACCAAGAAGCAAAACGCGCGAAAGAAATTGCCAATGACATCGCTGCTTTGGCCGATACCGTTAGTAATGTTATGCGCCAAGAACGCGCTCAACAAGCATTCTTGTTTGCTCAATCTTCACTAGTAAATCTTGAAGAAGAATTGCGTGTTATGGAAGATTCGATGAAATCACTTCAAGGGATGGGAGTGTATAGCTACCTCGATCAAATCGCAGCCCTAACTGAACAATACGGAGTGTCGCTCGCAGAAGGTCATCCAGACCGTGCCCAAAAGATTAAAGATCAAATGGACTTCCTTTCCAAATACGGAACGCTCTACAACAATCTTGATCAACGCATCGAAAACGCCTACGAAAAACTAGCCGTTTTGAAAAAGCGTTATGACCTGATGCAAATCGACGTGACCACGGCCTTGCCTTCCAAATTCGTTGTAGATGCTGCCGCTGAAGCGGATAAAAAAGCATATCCTATTAGATGGCTAATCGTTGCAATGAGCATAGCATCCGCATTTGTATTCGTGGTCATTTTCCTTTTGATTTTTGATACTTTCAAACGTCTCCGCGCTGAAGGTCGCATTTAATTCGTGAACAACGCACTTACACAGAAATGGCTATACATCGCGTCAGGTCTATTCCTGGCGCTTATGTGTGTGTGCATCTATTTTGAATTCTATTATATCGCTCTTCTTCCGCCCGCAATGGTGGTTTTATGGTTGGCATTTTATAAGCTTGACTATATCTTTTTTACCATTGTCTTTTTCACACCTTTTTCTATCAATCTCGAAGAACTGAAACTAGGTGGAATAGGTATGTACCTGCCTACAGAGCCGTTACTATTCGGTGTTTTAATTTTATTTCTCTTCAAATTAATTTCGGGAAAAAGCATAGATCCCCGCATCTTCCGACATCCTATTAGCTATGTCATATACGCCTATTTCGGATGGATGCTTCTTACTACAATTACCAGCGAAATGCCTTTGGTATCGATCAAATTCGTGATTGCACGAATGTGGTTTGTAGCAACATTTTACTTTATCGCTGCTCATCTTTTCAATGATTTAAAAAACATCAAACGCTATTTTCTACTGTATCTACTGCCACTCTTTGCAGTTATTATTTACACCGTAATTCGCCACTCCTACTATGGCTTTGATAAAACATCGGCACACTGGGTAATGGAACCATTGTTTAAAGATCACACAAGTTATGGCGCTGTATTAGCAATGTATTTTCCAATTATTGTTGGTCTTCTTGTAATAAGAAAACACTCATTAGGCTTGAAAGTATTCCTTAGCGTAGGCTTCGTTATTCTGACCCTTGGATTAATTCTTTCGTACACTCGTGCAGCTTGGATCTCAGTGATTGGCGCTGCGGCTATACTTGTGATAATGATGCTCCGTATTAAATTCAGAACGCTTCTTGCCGGACTACTCGTTGTTGCAGGATTTCTGTTTCTTAGTTGGGAAGACATTCAAGTAAGCCTCGAAGGAAACAAACAAGAGAGCTCAGATAAACTCGAGGAACACGTGGGTTCCATTTCTAATGTATCTTCAGATGCATCAAATTTGGAGCGTTTAAATCGATGGCATTGTGCACTAGAACTTTTTAAGGAAAGACCAATCGTAGGTTGGGGACCAGGAACGTATCAATTTGTTTATGCGCCATTCCAACGTGCAGAAGATCGCACTATTATTAGCACCAATCAAGGCGATGGTGGTAATGCACACTCAGAATATTTAGGGCCATTAGCAGAGCAAGGCGTGATCGGCTCTTTACTCGTTTTCATATTGCTATTTTATATATGCCACTACGGCTTCGTGCTGTTTAGAACTTTGCAAGATCCACTTGTGAAATCTTATGTAGCAATGGTATACCTAGGACTTATTACGTACTTCATACACGGTGTACTAAATAATTATTTAGACACGGATAAAGCAAGTATTCCATTTTGGGGATTCATTGCCACGATTGTAGCAATAGACATTTATCACAATCCATCAAAAAAAGCGACAGCTCAAAATAGCTAAATCGTCTATAAACGGCATATCACCTCGGTATTCATTCACATCAGCCACAATATTTCTGTTCAAGGTTGAAATATTCTCTCCGAAATTTTCAAGGATAACCTTCTCCAAACGATCCATTCCGAACTCATCTTCCAGATTATTTTCTGTCTCGATTAATCCATCGGTGTAGCAGACAACCAAAGAATTTTTTGGGAGTATAACCTCACCCATAGCCACTTTTGGGAGTTCTTCAAACATCCCCAAACCTATAGAGCCTAGTTTTAATAATTGAGTGTAGCCGTTTTCATCAGCAATGATCGGAGGATTATGGCCACAGTTTATATAGCGCAATACACGCGTTTTCTTATGGTACGTTGCAAGGAATAAAGTAATGTACTTTTCTCCCATGGCACTGTGCATCACGCGATCATTCAACTCTACTACGATGTCTTTTAAATCTCCATTTCTGTATGCAAAAATGGAACGCAAATAAGCTTGGAAATTAGCCATCAAGAATGCAGCACTAACGCCTTTTCCAGATACATCGGCCATACAAAACATGACTTCATCTTGATTCAATTCTAAAAAGTCATAGTAATCTCCACCTACCTGTTGATGGGCTTTATAGACCGCGCTTACTTCGTATTCATTTGTCTTTGGAAGAGATTGAGGCAAAAGAATTGCCTGCATTTCTGCCGCAAGTTCAAGTTCCTTTTTTACTCTCTCTTGGCGCAATCTCTCTTGCGTCATTTTTCTGTTTTCAATCGCCACCACAAGCACATTAGTAAGCGTCTCAATAAAGCGCATATGCTTAATTACAGGGCTTATTTTCAATTCCTGCTCTGTAGCGTCACCAACGAGCAGATAGGCAATCGGTTGATCGTTCTGTCGAATTGGAATGATAAGATCAAATGATTCTGATCGGCGGCCTTCGGAAAATGAGATCTCTTTTGTTTGAAAGAAAGACTCATCAGCTATTGTTTTCGTTAGACCGTCTTCAACTCCGTATTCTAATAGACATGCCCATTTTTGATCAGCCTTTGTATAAAGTATAAGCTTTTCAATAGACAACTCGGAACGTAGCACTCGCTCATATTCAGACAATAAGCCATCAATGGGTAGATTAGCATTGATTGCCTTGGTTATTTCAAGCAAAGCATTCAATTTAAAATCCCTTTGTCGGAGCTTTTGTTCTAAACGATGGAGATGCGGCATATTTAAATAAGAATCATAATGCGAGATTAGTTTACTTTTTCAATTGTTCGACAATTTCAGGTAATTTTCTTATCAAAGCGAGTTCTTTGTATTTCACACGAACGTCTTCGGCTGGGGTGCCAAAATAAGTAATACCAGCATCCAAATCCTTAGTAACACCGCATTGACCTAGCACAATTGCGCCACTGCCAATAAGCACATCTGAAGCCACTCCTACTTGTCCCCAAAGGATCGCATTATCCTCAATTCTAACGCATCCAGCAATTCCCACTTGAGCCGCCAACAAGCAATTTTTTCCAATCACTGTATCGTGTCCAATGTGCACATGATTGTCGATCTTGGTGCCAGAACCAATTCTCGTATCAGCGGTCAATCCCTTATCTATTGTGCATCCTGAACCAATCTCAACGTCATTTCCTATTTCTACCCATCCACAGGTAAACATCTTCTCTCTGCCACTAGGCCTTGTTTTGAAATAGAAAGCATCGCTTCCAACAACAGTATTGGCGTGTATGATACAGTCATTTCCAATATGAACATTATCATACAACACGACACCCGGATGAATAATACAACGGTCGCCAATCACAACTCCTTTGCCTACAATTACACTCGGATGAATGTGAGTTTCAAATCCAATCACAAGGTCATCCGATTGGCCTTTTTTAGTCATTTCCCACGGGAAGAAATGACGGTTTAGTATGTTAAAATCTCTACAAGGATCTTCTGAATAAATCAATGCCTTGCCCTCTGGGCAATTCACTTTTTGATTTATCAATACAACAGTGGCCGCGCTCTTTAATGCTTTTTCATAATATTTAGGGTGATCTACAAAGACCAAATCACCCCCACTCACTTTATGAATTTCATTAATTCCCAAAACAGGAAAATCGGCAGGACCGATAAACTCGCCTTTGATGATTTGGGCAATGGATTCTATCGTTTGAACCGTGGTGAATTTCATATTAGAATTTTTAAAAATCTAAAAAAAAGCCCGCCTCGTTGAAAACAAGACGGGCCACTATTTCAAAAAGGAACTTAGTTACTAAAACTTATTTTTTAATACGTTCGTGGTATGCACCAGAAGTAGTATCAACTTTCACTCTATCGCCTTCGTTGATGAAAAGTGGAACACGAATTTCAACACCGCAATCCAATTTTGCCGGTTTCATTGCATTCGTAGCTGTATCACCTTTCAAACCTGGCTCAGTGTATACAATATCACACTCGATGAATTGCGGCAAATCACAAGACATTGGAGTTTCATCTTCAGTATTGAAAAGAACGATACACTTCATTCCCTCTTTCAAGAATTCCGGAGCGCTAATCATTGGCTTTGGAATAGAGATTTGTTCGAAATCTTCGAGGTTCATGAAGTTGTAACCTGCTTCGTCATTGTAAAGAAATTGGTAATCTCTTGTTTCGATACGCACAACGTCGATTTTCACACCTGAGTTGAATGTATTATCAATGATTTTTCCGTTGTTCAAGTTTTTAAGCTTGGTACGCACGAAAGCTGGGCCCTTTCCTGGTTTAACGTGAAGGAATTCGATAACCTTATAAATGTGGCTATCCATTCTAAAACAAAGGCCATTTGAGATGTCGGCTGTTGTAGTTGCCATGATCAGATAAAATTTTGGACAGCGAAGATACTAAAAACATTGCAAAAAAAAGCCCCCTCATCTTCGATGAGGGGGCTTCCTTAAGACCGAAGTCTAATATTTCTTAGCGAACAACAATTTGTCCAGTGTATGAGCTAGTGCCAGCCATTACAGTAACACTGTAAACACCTGCATTAAGATCATTCACGTTCAAAGTGATTTTGTTTTGTCCTTGTACAAGGTTGCCATAGAATTCTGAGCTAACCATACGGCCAGTAATGTCGCGAACTACTACAGTCACGTCATTGTTGTTAAGCAAATCGAAAGCGATTGTTGCATTAACGTCAGCTGGGTTTGGATAGATAGAAGCAGTAGTGATTTCGCCTGCTGCAGTAATTTCATTGATACCTACTAGGTTTTCAATTGATGCGTCCATGTTAAGACGAACTGATGGAGTGAAGTTCCAACCGTTGAACCAGTTAGAAGCGCCACCTGTTCCGAAAGGACCATAACAAACTACACCGAAGTCGTCGTCAAGTTGGTTTGCAGTTACATAAAGACGATCAGCACTCTCGTACTTACGAATCTCAGCAACGTAAGTTGAACCAGCTGTAACGTCAACAGCACCTGATTGGTTGAAACCAAGCACAGCGTAGTTACCACCAGCGCAATAGTCGATAAGAGCTTGAGTTACGAAGAACTCTTCAGAGCTAGCAACTTCAGTTAATTCTTGAATGTTAGCACCAACTTCATAAAGGAACAATTGGCAAAGGATGTTTGGATCAGTGTTAGCACCAATCATTACCTCGATACCACCTGCTTGACCATCATTTTTGATGCTATATAGGTTACCAAAAGCAACTTCTTGATCACTGTTCAACGTGCGTTGGAACATGTCGAAATCTGAGTTCTGACCATAAACTGCGTCAGTAATTTCAAGGAAATTAGTTCCTAGGTTACCTTCAATTTGATCATCATCTGGAAGAGTAACAGCGATATCATAAGCACCTGGAGTAGTTGGGAGGTTGAAATCCGCAGTCCATAGTGTATCGATAACACCAGCTAGGATATCTCCACTTGCAGTGTATGATGCACCGTCGATAAGGAAAGTAGCAGTTGCACCAACAGCGTCAGTGTAACCATAGTTAGCTACAACAGCACCAAACTTAGTAGTAGTTGCTTGTGTAGTTGGGATTGCATGATATTCGAAATCTCCGATGATATCACCGCACCAGTTGTTAAGGATTGTAAGGTCGTTAGCTGGAGTTTCGTAAACTTCGATATCGTCTACCATCCAAGAATAACCCCAATATCCTCTCCAACGGAAACGAATCCAAATTTGGTCAGCTGCACCAGCAACTTCAGAGATATTGAAAACTTTGATTGTTGGGTTAACAACTGGATCTTGAGTTCCCATAGTTGGCCACAATTCGAAACGTGTTCCAGGATCTGCGTCTGCTACTTCATAAGTAGTAACGTCTGGCCAAGTCACACCGTCAGTAGAAATTTCTACTAGGCAATATTCATTACCATCGCTGCTTCCGTTATCCCACATACGATATTGTGTGTAGAAACGAAGGCTGATATTGTCATAAGCACTAACGTCAATTGAGTTAGCAGTTTGGAACCAGCAGTTCTCGTCCCAAGCGTTAGCTGGAGTCTCACCACCGAAAAGGTCAGAGTCAACCATCATGAAGCCATTGTCAGCTGATGGAGAAGCGATTGGATCAATTGGAGCAAAACCAGTTGGACCAGTTGTACCACACTGCCAGTCAAGACCGTCAATGTATTGAGTCAAACCTTCAGAGAAAGCATCACCAGTTACAAAGTCAGCACAGTTAGAAACGTCGTTTGCCCAAATGGTCACACGATCAGCAGCTGGATCAACTGGAGTTGCTGTTGGCAATCCGCGATAAGCCTGCTTTTCTGCAACAGGCGCAGACTGCTTCAACTGCGCATTACCAGCAATAGCGGCACATACAGCAAAAGAAAGCAAGTAGATTTTCTTCATCTTATTAGAATTTTATAACGTAATAGGTTTTTAAAACGTCGCCAAATATAAAAATTCGAGTAACCAAATCGACATATAAATGTCAATTTTAGATGAATCTGACATTTGGCGCCTAAAATTATACACGATTTGGTGAGTTTACCCTACCAATAGAAAATAGCATTTCTCGAAATTACAATTCCTTCTTGGCTTTGTTCTTTTCAACTCGACCCGCAATTATGATACTTACTTCGTAAAGAAGTAAAACAGGGAATGAAACGAGCAATTGACTTGTGATATCTGGAGGAGTAATGATTGCGGCAACAATCAAATTCAGTACGAAAGCGTGCTTTCTGTATTTCTTCAAAAAGGCACTACTTACCAATCCAATTTTCGATAAGAAATATACCAAAACTGGCAATTGAAAAATAAGCCCTGTTCCCAAAACTAAACTTGTAGTGAGTTTTAAATAAGACAATACAGTGGACTGCACTGCTACGTCTGCGAATTCAAAGTTGCCCAAGAACTGAATGGAAAGTGGAGCAAGAACAAAGTAACCAAATGCACAGCCAATGAAGAAAAGCAGCGATACAAAGAAAATTATTCCGTTCACCGAGTTTACTTCTCTTGCATTTAACCCGGGTTTGATAAAGCTCCACAATTGATATATAATCCAAGGAAAAGCCAACACAATTCCACCGATTATACAAACAAGCATATACGCAGAGAAATTCCCCCCCATCGTTGTACTTTGAAGGGTAAAATTCATAGCCTTGAAACAAAGTTGATCACCAAGACCAAGAAGTTCAGACAAATGACACCAAGCTCTGTAGGAGACGAAATCTAGGTTTCTAGGTCCCATTATAATTTCGTTGATCACAAATTGATCAAAAGAAACCACCACAATAATACCTACGATTATTCCTGCAACACTCTTGACAAGTCTACCACGTAGCTCCTCCAAATGCTCTAAAAACGACATGTCCTTCTTCTCGCTCATAGCGTGTGTTGCTCCTTGACTTTATTAGAAAATACCTTCTTTTAAAATATCGTGCAAATGTACAATGCCCTTGTACTTTCCATTTTTCACCACAATCAATTGGGTAATACTATTGCTTTCCATTATTTGAAAACCAGCTACAGCAAGCTCAGAGGATTCAATTGTCTTCGGATTCGCACTCATAATATCAGAGGCTTTTGTTTTGAGCAAATTCGATCCTCGCTCAAGCATCCTTCTTATATCCCCATCGGTAATAATTCCTTTGAGAGTAGTTTTCTCCATAACAGCCACAGCGCCAACTCTACCGCGAGAAATGGCGATAATAACATCCTTAATTGGAGTGGATGATGCCACCTCAGGCTTTTCACTTTCTTCAATCAAATCTCCGATAGTGACATAAAGCTTTTTACCTAAAGCACCTCCCGGGTGATATTTAGCAAAATCAGACGATGTAAATCCTCGACACTCCATCAAAGCCACAGCCAATGCATCACCCATCGCAAGTTGCGCAGTAGTGCTAGATGTAGGAGCCAAATTATTCGGGCAAGCTTCTTTCTCGATAGGAGTTCGAAGCAACATATCTGAATTCTTTGCTAAATAGCCTTTTAGATTAGAAGCCATGCCTATCAAAGGATTACCCATGCTCTTGAGCAACGGCACCAACACTTTAATTTCGGGCGAATCACCACTCTTAGAAATACAAAGCACAATATCCCCTTTTTGGACATTGCCCAAATCCCCGTGGATAGCGTCGGCTGCATGCATAAATACCGCAGGCTGGCCCGTACTATTAAATGTCGCAACAAGCTTTTGAGCGATATTAGCACTCTTTCCAATCCCGGTAACAACCAATCGTCCTTTGGTTTTAAGAATTGCCTTTACAATTTGCTCAAAATCTTTGTCAATCTCGTTGACCAAAGCTGCTAAAGTATCGGATTCTAGCTGCAATGTGCGTCGCGCTGAGGCGATGATATCTGTTTTTTTTGTAGCCACGGCAGCAAAGATGCGACAAACAGATGAAATAACAAGTGACGACCAAAATGGTCGGGTTAAAGCTCAATATTTAAAGCAAAAAGATTTGTATTTACCCTCATTTTTCACTATATTCGCGTCCCTTTTTCAGGAAGACAGCGCGTTTTCTAAAGAACAGGAAAAAGTCCTTTTAAGATCAAATCAATCTAAACGTTTTAGGTATCGATAGAAAATTTACCTACATTTAATTTTACGTTCAGAAAAGTTATTCGACGATGAATCCAGTAGTAGACCTCTCGCCAAGGGAGGCGTTGAAACAGTTTTTTGGCTTTGACAAATTCAAAGGCCTTCAAGAAGATGTTATCACATCTGTTCTTGAGGGACAAGATACTTTTGTCATCATGCCCACCGGTGGTGGAAAATCACTATGCTATCAATTGCCTGCTCTGATGAGCGAGGGAACTGCTATCATAGTTTCTCCCCTTATCGCATTAATGAAAAACCAAGTTGACGCCATGCGCGGTTTTTCTGATGATGATGGTATAGCCCACGTAATCAACTCCTCTCTCAATAAAACAGAAATCGCTCAAGTAAAAAGCGATATTCTTTCAGGAAAAACAAAACTCCTTTACGTTGCGCCAGAATCGCTCAACAAGGATGAGAATGTAGAATTCCTTCGCAATGTTAAAATATCCTTTGTAGCAATAGATGAAGCACACTGTATCTCTGAATGGGGGCATGACTTCCGTCCGGAATACCGTCGTTTAAAGCCTATTATTCAGCAAATAGCTGATGTGCCTATTATGGCACTCACCGCAACTGCTACTCCAAAGGTTCAACAAGATATTCAGAAAAACCTCGGCATGATGGACGCGCGCCAATTCAAAGCGTCGTTCAACCGTGCTAATTTGTATTACGAGATTCGTGCAAAACACAATGTCGGAAAACAAATTATTCAATACATCAAAGCCAACTCAGGGAAAAGCGGAATCATCTATTGTCTTTCTAGAAAAAAGACCGAAGAGCTTGCGCAACTCTTACAAGTCAACGGCATTAAAGCTCTTTCTTACCACGCGGGCATGGATGGACATCAACGCAGCAGTGTGCAGGATCAATTCCTCATGCAAGATGTTGATGTTATCGTCGCTACCATCGCTTTCGGAATGGGTATCGACAAACCAGACGTTCGATTTGTAATTCATCACGATATTCCAAAGTCTCTTGAAAGTTATTATCAAGAAACAGGTCGTGCAGGTCGCGATGGTGGTGAAGGCGTTTGTGTTGCATTCTATAGCCCAAAAGACATTGAAAAACTAGAGAAATTCCTACAAGGAAAACCAGTAGCGGAGCAAGAAATAGGTATGCAACTTCTTCAAGAAGTAATTGCATACGCAGAGACCTCCATGAGTCGCCGAAAATACCTACTTCACTACTTTGGTGAAGATTGGGATGATGTGACTGGAGAAGGAGCAGGAATGGACGACAACTCTCGCAATCCTAAAGAGAAATTCGAAGGAAAAGAATACGTTAAACTTATCCTTGACACCATCGTTTCTTTTGAAGAATTGCACAAAGCAAAATTCGTTTGCAATGTGCTTTGCGGAGTGAAAAATTCTGAAGTTGCCATCTACAAAGGCCATCTCAATGAATTCTTTGGTGAAGGAAAAGACAACGACGATAAATTCTGGAATGCAATCATTCGTCAGATGCTCGTTCGCAATCTCCTCCGAAAAGAAATCGAAACATACGGCACACTCAAACTTACAGACGAAGGCCGCGAATTCATGGCTAACCCATCTTCATTTGTTCTTGTAAAAGAAGAAGAAATCGGAGAGACCGATGACGACGGCGAATTGCTAATCCCAAATCAAGGTGGTGGAGCAGCAGACGAACAACTATTCGGTTTGCTGAAAGAACTTCGCTTAAAAACTTCGAAAGAAAAACAAATTCCTCCATATGTGATCTTCCAAGATCCTGCTATGGAAGAAATGGCAACTCAATACCCAATCACCCTCGATGAACTTAGTAATATCGGTGGTGTTGGAAAAGGTAAATCGATGAAGTTTGGTATGCCTTTCATCAACCTGATCAAGAAATATGTTGAAGACAACAACATCGATCGTCCTCTTGATTTCGTAGTGAAAAGTGCAGTAAATAAGAGTGGACAGAAAGTACAGATTATTCAAAATATCGACAAGAGAATTCCTCTTCCAGATATCGCTAAAGGACTAGGCAAATCACTCAATGAGCTGATTGACGAACTTGAAGCTATTGTGAACTCTGGAACAAAAATCAATATTCAATACTTCATCGACGAAGAAATTGATGAAGATGCACAAGATGATATCATGGAATATTTCATGCAAAGTGAAACAGATAACATCGAAGATGCAATGAAGGAATTTGATGGTGATTTTGAAGAGCAACCTCTGCGCTTAATGCGCATCAAGTTTTATAGTGAAGTAGGGAATTAATTCCTACTTCACTTATTCTTTTATTGCAAGCCAAGCCATCAATCCCATGCCTGTGAGAAGGCTATTTTCATCCACGTCGAAGCGCGCGTTGTGAACTTGCGCTGTGAACTTTGTTCCATCTGGTGAAGACGTCCCTAGTCTGTAAAAACATCCTGGCAATACTTGTGAATAATAAGCAAAATCTTCAGCGGTAGTTCTTCTTTGCAGATCAACGACATTGTCTGCACCAAGATATTCTATCGCAGCATCTTTTGCCTCATTGGTCAATTCTGGATTGTTGTAAACAACGGGATAACCAACTTCAATTCTGAAATCTACCTCGCCGCCCATTCCTTCCACAAGTCCTTTTGCCAATGCAACCATACGCTGATGCGCATCAGCTCTCCACTTTTCATCGAAGGTTCTAAACGTACCTTCCAATCTTACCTCTTGCGGAATAATATTCGTAGCTCCTTGTGCTATTACTTTTCCAAAAGTCAAAACTGTTGGCATCAACGGATTACTCCATCGTGAAGCCACTTGTTGCAATGCAATAATCAGATGTGACGCTATCAAAACGGGGTCGACAGCCTTGTCTGGTTTCGCACCATGTCCGCCAACGCCTTTCACAGTAACATACAATTCATCGGTTGATGCCATATATGGTCCTGGACAAAACCCTACTTTGCCTGCAGGCAATTCTGGGAATACATGTTGTCCAAAAATGGAATCTGGTTTTCTTACATCGAATAGCCCGTCTTTCAGCATGATTGATGCGCCTCCTGGTAATACTTCTTCTGCTGGTTGAAATACAAGTTGAATTGTTCCTCTCCATTCAGACTTAAGCTGCTGTAATATTCGCGCAGCCCCTAATAGACATGCCGTATGAACATCATGTCCACAGGCATGCATGACCCCTGGATTTTTGCTCTTATATTCGGATTCGTTAAGCTCATTAATCGGAAGTGCATCCATGTCAGCGCGTAGAGCTATCCAACGACTATTGCAATCACCACTCTCTATTTTAGCGCTTATACCCTCTCCGCCAACATTGGCTGTAAATTCTATACCCCATACTTTCAATTTTTGCTGAATGTACTTAGCTGTTTCAGTCTCTTTGTAGGACAATTCAGGGTTTGCGTGAATATGTCTACGAGTCTCTATGATTTCAGGCAAAAGTTCTTGGGCAAGCTGCTTTATCTTTTCAATCATTTCAGGGCGCATTTCAACAAATGTAATAGGTTTTACTTGCAGTTGCAGGTTGGAAGTTGCCCTGCCTTTGGCGCTACCTCAATAAGTGTAATCATTGTATCAGCCACGAGAATCTGAAAATTCAAATCCTCATGTTCCAATTGGTACCGCGGAACTTGGGCATGCACGTCGCTCATTTCAAAATTGACATCACCATAAAAACGAGCTTGGTCAAAACGATTGTTGTTCACGCCGTTGCATTTCATCGTGCAGATGCCGTAATCAGAAGCCACCCAAGTAGCTTGACGAATCCGTTTATTCATCTGTTTCCCTGGTGTCCATCCCAACCAATCCGCCTTTGGAAAAATTACGAAGACCAAAAGGCAGCCTATCCCAATTCCGATGATGTAGCGCAAGAGTCGCTGTTTAAAATTCATTATCCTTAAATATTTGTTACAAAGATAGACCGCTTGGTCCATCCGCCTTGCAGGATGCTATATTTGCGGTAATATCCAAGCAAGACTATGTTTTCTGCAAATAACATCACCTTTCAATATCCGAAAGGACCATCGTTCAGCTTTCCCGACTTAAAATGCAACCAGGGCGACCGATTGCTTATTCTCGGAGAGAGTGGTCGCGGAAAAACCACATTACTTCACCTCTTGGCCGGACTCTTAAAGCCAACGGGCGGTTCTGTCATTATCGGAAGCACCGATACGTCTTCACTCAGTAATGCTCAGTTGGATAAATTCAGAGGAAAAAATGTTGGCATCATCTTTCAAACGGCGCACTTCGTTGATTCACTTAGTGTAGAAGATAATTTGATTATGCCGCAATTTCTTACTGGCAATAAAATCGATCGTACAAAAGCGAAAGAGATCCTGACTCGTCTCAACTTGGGTGACAAAGCGGATAGCAAGCCTGCTAGTCTTAGTGTGGGTGAAGCTCAGCGTGTAGCAATTGCACGTGCGGTAATTAATAATCCTCAACTAATTCTCGCCGACGAGCCGACCAGTGCACTAGATGATAAAAATGCTGAAGAAGTAATTCGGCTTCTTGATGAACAGGCTTCTGCAACAGGTGCAGCGCTTGTAATAGTGACT
>JBIIBU010000099.1:0-6739 GCA_044239235.1 Flavobacteriales bacterium | reverse complement strand
CAAGAGAAGGTGCTTGGAATGTGGAATAGGACACGCACTTTTAAAATACAACAATTATGATAAGAGCCATTCTTGATCACTTTGAAAGACAAACATTCGGTGTTTGTGCTTGGCTAGCATCAAAAATGGGCGTTCGTGTTCGTCGTGTTCGTCTTTCATTTATTTACCTTTCTTTTTTGACTTTCGGGTCGCCCATCTTTATCTATTTGGTCCTCAAGTTTTGGAAAGAGAACTCGCACATTTTCAAACCATGGAAATGGAGATTCAAGGTTTAGTGCCTTGGAAATGTTATTTTTCAAAGCTGTATTTTGTTAAAAATCAAGAGATTGGTCGTTATTTTCTCTTGTAGGATGGGAATTAAAAGATTTTAAGTATCTTTGCCGTCCAATTTTTTAATCCATAAACAATTCAAACTCAATGAACCGTTACGAAACTGTTTTCATTATGACCCCCGTGCTGTCAGAAGAACAGGCAGCGGAAACAGTAGAAAAGTTCAAGAAGTTTTTGAAAGGTAAGGGTGCAAAAATCAAGCACGAGGAGAACTGGGGCTTGAGAAAACTTGCATATCCGATCCAGAAAAAAACTACAGGCTTTTACTACCTAGTGGAATTCGAAGCTACTGGCGAAGTGGTAGGACCATTCGAAGTAGAATTCCGCCGCGATGAGCGCATCCTGCGCTTCCTTACAACTCACATGGACAAGTATCACGTAGAGTATGCTGAAGGTCGCAGAAACAAGGCTAAGAAAGAAGAAACCGCTAAAGCCAACTAAAAGCCGAAGGTAAAACCTTTAAAAAATCTTGAAAATGAGCGACAATTCAGAAATCAGATATCTTAATCCAATCGAGATTGAGACCAAACAGGCGAAATACTGCCGCTTCAAAAAAGCTGGTATCAAGTATATCGACTACAAAGACGGAGATTTCCTCCTAAAACTTTGCAACGAACAAGGAAAAATTCTTCCACGTCGTCTAACTGGAACTTCTTTGAAGTACCAACGCAAAGTAGCACAAGCAATCAAAAAAGCACGCCACCTGGCTTTGATGCCTTACGTTGGTGATATGCTCAAATAATTAAACAGGAGGGCAAAGTCATGGAAGTAATTCTCAAAGCTAACATCGAAAAACTAGGTGCAAAGGACGAAATCGTTACTGTAAAACCTGGTTACGCACGCAACTTTCTTATCCCACGTGGATATGCTACCGCTGCTACAGAATCAGCTAGAAAAATTTTAGCTGAAAATCTAAAGCAACGTGCGCACAAAGAAACCAAAATCCTTGCTGAAGCTCAAGCTACAGCAGAAAGCCTTGGAGCTCTTGATCTTAAGATCGGAACTAAAGCTTCTGATACTGGTAAAATCTTTGGTAGCGTGAACACAATTCAAATCTCTGAAGCTCTTGCTAAAGTTGGTTTCAACATCGACCGTAAAAGCATTAGCATCAATGATGATCACATTAAAAATCTCGGCGCTTACGAGGCTAAAGTTAAACTTCACAAAGAAGTTACTGCGGTTGTTAAGTTCGAAATTATTGCTGAATAATATTCCGCAAGAATAATACTTGAAAAACCCCAGCATCGCTGGGGTTTTTTGTTGCACAAAATTTTAGTCTTCGTTCCTTTGTAATTTAGCAAAATGAAATTTGAACTACACTCCAACTATACACCTAGCGGCGATCAACCCACCGCAATCAAGCAACTCACCGAAGGCGTAGAAAGAGGAGATAAATTTCAGACGCTACTTGGAGTCACAGGCTCTGGTAAAACGTTTACCGTGGCCAACGTCATCGCTAATACCCAAAGACCAACTCTCGTTCTCAGTCACAATAAAACCCTTGCAGCTCAATTATACTCCGAGTTTAAACACTTCTTCCCAAATAATCTAGTAGAATACTTTGTAAGCTACTACGATTACTATCAACCAGAAGCATATCTTCCTACAACAGGAACTTATATTGAAAAAGATCTCTCAATTAATGATGAAATCGAAAAGCTTCGACTTGCTGCTACTAGCGCGCTTCTCAGCGGAAGACGCGATGTAATTGTGGTAGCGAGTATTTCTTGTATTTACGGTATCGGTAACCCAATAGAATTTCATAAAAGCGTCATCTCAATTGCAAAAGGCGCCGCAATAAGCAGACAAGGTCTATTGCATAGACTAGTGGAAAGCCTGTATAGCCGAGCAATGAAGGACTTTACTCGTGGTACTTTCCGCGTAAACGGAGATACAGTTGATGTATTCCTTGCATATGCTGACTATGCAATCAGATTTAATTTTTGGGGTAATGAAGTCGAAAGTATCGAATCAATAAACCCACAAACGGGTAAGTCAATCATGCCGTTCGAATCCATCAGTATTTACCCCGCAAATTTGTTCGTAACGAGCAAGGCTACTATGAACGAAGCGATGTGGGAGATACAGCAAGAAATGGTAAAGCAAGTAGAGGGGTTTACTAGAGAAGGAAAATTCATCGAGGCAAAACGTCTAGAGGAAAGAGTGAATTACGATCTAGAAATGATGAAGGAACTTGGCTATTGTTCTGGAATTGAAAACTACTCAAGATACTTCGACAGAAGACAGCCCGGTCAACGTCCCTTCTGTTTGCTTGATTATTTTCCCGATGATTATCTCATGGTCATTGATGAAAGCCACGTCACAGTTTCACAAGTTGGTGCGATGTATGGCGGAGATAGGTCACGAAAAGTAAACTTGGTTGATTTTGGATTCCGTCTTTCGAGCGCAATGGATAATAGACCGCTCACTTTCAACGAATGGGAAAGCATGCAAAAGCAAGTCCTATTCGTCTCTGCAACTCCTGCGGACTATGAACTTCAAAAAAGCGAAGGAGTTGTGGTGGAACAAGTAGTTCGACCTACTGGCTTGATTGACCCGCCTATCGAAGTGCGTCCATCTCTCAATCAAATAGATGATCTCATTGGGGAAATCCAGGCGACAATCGAGCAGAACGAACGAATTTTAGTCACTACTCTTACCAAACGTATGGCAGAGGAATTGGCTAAATACCTAGACCGATTGAATATTAGTTGCCGATATATCCACAGCGAAGTGGATACCCTCGATCGCATCGAAATCTTACGCGATTTACGTGAAGGCAAATTTGATGTGTTGGTTGGTGTAAACCTTTTAAGAGAAGGACTCGACCTACCTGAGGTGTCGCTGGTTGCTATTATGGACGCGGACAAAGAAGGCTTCTTAAGAAGTAATAGATCTCTTACACAAACAGCAGGTCGTGCAGCCCGAAATGTAAACGGGCGAGTAATTATGTATGCCGACAAGATTACAGACAGTATGCAGCAGACCATGGATGAAACAGATAGGAGGAGAGAGAAACAAGTTGCTTATAATCTTAAACATGGAATTACGCCTCGTCAAGTCAAGAAAGGCAACGATACAATCTTCGATCAAAGCGGTGTAATTGATAAGAGAAAGAAACTCTTCTATGTGGAGCATGAAGGTGAAAACAGCATTGCTGCGGATCCAGTATTGAAAAATCTATCAGCTGATCAATTGAAAAAATCGCTTGATCAGACTAAAAAGAAAATGGAAAAAGCGGCACGCGACCTCGATTTCATGGAGGCTGCACGTTTGCGTGATGAAATGTTCGGTCTTCAAAAATTGATAGATGAACAAGGTTCAAAATAGTCATGGCATAATTCTTATCCCATTTATTCTACATTTGAAACAATATTAGAAAATGAAAAAGTCAATCACACTCGTCCTTATTGCAGCTTCCGTTTTTATGGTTCAGTGCAAAAAGAACAAAAAGGCTACAGAATCAAAATCAGAAGAAATAGCTGCTGCAGAAGCAGTGTCAGTTGATTCGAAGTTAATTGTGAATCAATTGGTCATCGATCCCAACTTTGTGCAACAAGATGCTACTGACCCGTTTAATATTGATTCTGTTTATATTCTCAGGGATTCTCTTATTGTGGAAGTAAACTATGGTGGAGGTTGCGAAAACCATGAGTTTTCTCTAAAATCAAATGGAGCCTACTTAAAAAGTAAACCGGTACAGCTCAATTTGGCATTGGAACACAAAGCCAATAACGATATGTGCAGAGCTCTTTTGTATAAAAGACTAGCCTTTGATATAAAGAAAACGCAAGGTGGTGGTGGAAATGAGGTAAAGCTCATCGTAAATAATGACAGATCTAAACTGGTCACTTATTCGTACTAAAAAGATGTTGAATTCTAACTAATATTTATAATCCCTATCGATTCGGTAGGGATTACTTTTGTCCTATTGTAACCAATCAAAACCAAACGAAATGTTCAGAAAATTAGCACTCTCTTCGCTATTCATCTCCTTTTCAATTTTCAGTTTTGCTCAAATCTCTCAAGGAGGGGAACCGATTAATTGGTCTGATAAGCACTTGTCTTCAGACTTCCCATTTATTCATACCGAATCAATCAACCGAGTTGCTATTGACGCTGAAGATGCTGTTGTCGATCAATACAAAGAAGCCCCATATCGTTTCGGTATCGAACACGAAGTGAGCTATACCATGGAAAATTCGGGTAACTGGATCGTGGATCCTGCTGGTGATCTCGTTGTTTGGCAATTGGGAATTCATTGCCCAGAGGCTACTTCAGTGAGTCTTATTTTGGACACTTTTGAAATTCCAAAAGGAGGAAAGCTCTTTGTTTGGAATAAGGAAAGAACCCATTTTTTGGGATCTTTTACACATGAAAACATGCAAGAAAACGGATCTTTTGCAATTGGATTGATTCAAGGAGACGAAATAGTACTCGAGTATTCAGTGCCACTTCATCTTGAGAATTGGGGCAATATTGAAATAGGAACTATTGTGCATGGATATAGAAATATTCTCGCGTCTCACTTTGATGATTCGTCTGATCGCGGACCATTCGGAAACAGTGGAGCGTGTAACATCAATGTCAATTGTCCAGAAGGAAACGATTGGCAAGTTGAAAAAAGAAGCGTGGCTCTTATCGTGCAGGGAGGGAATGCGGTTTGTTCTGGAGCTCTAGTGAATAACACTGCTCAAGATGGCACTCCTTATTTCTTAACAGCTAACCACTGTCTTGGCGGTAGCGTAGCCAATTGGGTATTTTACTTCAATCATGAATCATCAAATTGCGCTGGAAGCACAGGACCAACCGATAATAGTATATCAGGTTCAACTTTAAGAGCAAGCAATGCTTACAGCGATTTCGCTTTGCTAGAACTTAGTTCTATACCACCAACAAATTGGAATGTTCAATACTCTGGTTGGGATAGAACGGACAATGAAGCGAATGTATCGGCGACAGTGGGAATTCACCACCCATCTGGTGACGTGAAAAAAATCTGCTTCGATGACAATGCACCCTATCATAGCTTAGAAGCAGGTGCTCAAGTATGGTTCGTCGATCAGTGGGAATTGGGCGTAACCGAGGGTGGTTCAAGTGGATCTCCTCTGTTTAACCAAGACCATAGAATTATTGGTCAACTATACGGTGGTGCCTCAGCGTGCAGCGGGTCTGTCAATAATGGTCAGTTTGACTACTATGGTCGATTTGGTCAAAGTTGGGATCACGGCACAACTGATGCGACTAGATTGTCTAACTGGTTAGATCCACTAGGGTCAAATCCCACTGTGCTTGATGGATGGCCAGAAGGTTTTGTTGCAGCTCAATTGGATGCCGGTTCTGCTGGAATCGTTGGCGTAGAGACATTTATATGCGGGACAGTAGCAAATCCAGAGTTTATTCTCAGAAATTTTGGAGTAAATACACTGACAAGTTGCACCATAGAATTTTCATTTAATGGAGGCGCGGTTCAAACTATAAACTGGAATGGTTCATTGGCACAGTATCAAGAAGAGACGGTAAGCTTAGGCACTATGACGTTGAACAGTGGGACGAATACAATCAATGTTGAAATTTTAAATCCCAATAATGGCACTGACCAAAATCTATTGAATAATTCCTCTGAATTCAGCTTGAATGCCAATGTGGGCGATACTTTTGATGTAACCCTTTCCTTGGAATTTGATAATTTTCCAGAAGAGACATCTTGGGAATTGTTACAAGGTGGCAATGTGATTTTAACTTCTGGAGGGACATATTCAGGCCAGAATGGTGGAGATCAGGTTACCGAAGTGCTTTGCCTGGCGGCAGGATGCTACACGCTTAATATGATTGATGACTATGGTGATGGTATGTGCTTCTTTGGTTTTTGCGGGTCCTATACGCTTACTGATAATCTTGGTCAAGTGTTGGCAGAAGGTGCAGACTTTGAATTCAGTGAAGCGACCGATTTTTGCTTTACCGGACTTGGAATAAATGAAAAAAGCAACATATCATTCTCCATGTACCCCAATCCTGCGGATCAATTTGTGCGCATTCAAGGGTTCAAGAATGCAGAGCTTAGTTTGATTGATATTTCAGGAAAAACGGTCTTTGCCACAAAAGCTAAAGATGCAATCACAATTCCTTTGGCTGAATATGCTGAAGGTATTTACTTTATTCGATTGATAGAGAATGGTTTGGTTTCAACTCAGAAGTTGGTAATTAGAAAATAGTAATTCAACATATACTGTTTATAAAAGGGGGGCAATTGCCTCCCTTTTTTGTTTCAATACCTGCCACTTAGAGATATTTTCGCAGTCGCATTTTACACGAATTATTCGACCATGCACAACTTTTTAGATTGGGATTATTGGGGGTTAAGCTTTCTAGGGATTTTTATCATTGCCTGGTTGGTACAGTTATATTT
>JBIIBU010000208.1:0-3930 GCA_044239235.1 Flavobacteriales bacterium | reverse complement strand
CATGATTTGATCCAAGTCAACATCTATGTAATTATTCAATACAAAGCCAAATGAACCTTCTTCATTGTGCTCGCAAAGTAAAATTACTGTACGTTTGAAGTACGGATCATTCAAAAAGGGTTCAGATAATAATACCTGTCCCTTCAGTGGAACCACGCTTGAATCTGGAGAAAAATCGATATTCACGGTCTAAAATTAAGGATATTAGTCATACTTACTATGAAGAATTTTATACTCATTGTTTCTTTATTCGTTACGCACATTGCTTTTGGGCAACATACACCTTTTACGGGAAACACTACCCCTACATGGCAAGAGTGTATTTCAAGGTTTCAAAAGATTGACGACAACTCTAAAATTGCCAAGTTAATCGAGATGGGAACTACTGATATTGGTAAACCATTGCACGTCCTAATTATCAATAAGGACAAGGAGTTCAGTCCGGAAAAGTTTAATAAAAATAAGAGTGTTTTATTTATAAATAATGCTATTCACCCTGGAGAGCCTGATGGTGTAGATGCCTCATTAATTTTTGCTGCAGAAATCACCAATCCCAAAAACGAGCTTTATCCCCTACTCGATTCTGTAATCGTATGCATTATCCCAATTTATAATGTAGATGGGAGCATGATAATAAATGGTTTTAGCAGAACAAATCAAGAAGGGCCGGCAGAATATGGTTTCCGTGGAAATGCTCAGAATCTGGATTTGAATAGAGATTTTATTAAATGTGATTCAAAAAATGCTGAGTCGTTTACCAAAATATTTCAAAGAATAAAGCCACATATATTCATTGATACCCATGTTAGCAATGGAGCCGATTATCCATATACCATGACACTTATTTCAACACAATCCAACAAACTTGGAGGTGTATTAGGTGAGTTTATGAAATACGAAATCGAACCTTTTCTTTATGAGAATATGGCGAAAACAGGATTTGAAATGTGTCCATATGTCAATCACATGGGGAGAACTCCCGATAGCGGAATTACTGATTTTTTAGAAACTCCACGTTTTGCTTCTGGATATGCTGCCTTATTTCACACCATAGGTTTTATTTCAGAAACCCATATGCTCAAGCCTTATGCACAGCGAGTAGAATCGACATATCAGTTCATCGTGACAATGATGAAATATATGGATGCTAATTCCAACAGAATTGTGGAAATGAAAAGACAAGCGGAACAGCAATGGCACTATCAAGAATATTATTGGATGAATTTTGAATTGGACACTACAATAAAATCCACATTCAATTTTAAAGGATATGAAGCTGTTATTGAGCCTGCATTAGTTGGAAATGGCGAAAGGCTCAGATATGATCGTAATTCACCGTACACTAAGGATATTCCGTATTACAGAAATTACAGAGCCCAGGTCGAAGTTGAGATTCCGACTTATTATATCATTCCGCAGGCTTGGTCTAAAGTAATTGATCGTCTAAAATGGAACGGAGTATCGATGGATCGCATGAAAAGCGATACAACAATGTTTGTGTACGGATATTATTTAAATGACTTAAACACATCTAAAAGCGCGTATGAAGGTCATTTCTTGCATCGCTCTGTTAGCGCTCGTCGTGATTCAATGAACATTCATTTCTTTGAAGGTGATTACATTGTGCCTGTAAATCAAAACGCCATTCGATATATCATAGAAACACTAGAGCCGCAATCTGAAGACAGTTTCTTTGCATGGAATTTCTTTGATGGTGTGCTACAGCAAAAAGAATGGTTTAGTGACTACGTTTTTGAAGAAAAGGCAAAGGAAATATTGATAAATGATACTGAATTGAAAGCAAAATTCGATGAGGCTTTGAAAACAGACCCGGATTTAGAAGAGCATTGGATGCAGCTAAATTGGATATTCAGAAATTCACCCCACTTCGAAGCAAGTGCTTTCAGATATCCTGTTTATTCAATAAAATAACTTAAACGGGTTTGCTGTCCTTGTCAATTAGCATGTCTAGAACAACGGTTCTATTCTCTTCCACTTTATAATAAATCTTTACGCTCAATGCAGTTGTAATTCTGAAATTCCCATCAATACCTACGTTTAATGTTTTGCTTCCTTGGATAGGATGATGTTGAATAAGGTGCAATTTGTGAAAAATCTTTGCGCGAAGTTTTTCTGCTGCAATTAAAGATACCTCTTGTGTATTACCGATAATTTCTCTGAAGGCTTCAACAGCTTGAGAGGTAAATATCATTTCTTGCGTATTCATTGTGCTAATTTATGGAGGAAAATGATAATCTTACCAAGATGGACAAGGAACAGGCGCGAATTGTTGTCTTTTGACTTTAGGAGCTTTACGTGATTTCTTCTTTTGACATTTCCAGTGTCTAAACATGGTGTATTTTACGGAAATGTAAATATCTGCGCCATATACATCGCGCTTTCTTAGAATAGCCAATAAATCATCGCTTCCTATTAGGATGCTATTCAAACGAAACATCATTCCCATTTGCGGTTGACGGAACTCATATAATGAAATTGGGACAGACAATTCGAAACGCTTGGTTTCAAATCGAGGAGCTATTCCTAGATAGGAAGATCGTTGTACGCCGAGTCTATTTTTCCAAGGCACACCTGCTGTAATTGTACCATAGATATAAAAATTATATCCAAGATTATAATCGATCTGAGCTGAAAAGGCTGTTGGGAGGCGCATTTTGAAAGGTATCCCATCTGCATTCTTTTGCGCAGCGCCAAGTCCTTCTGTGAGCAAACTATCAATACCTGCGAGATCTTCTACTTGCGTATTTGAAAAATCATTCCACTGATTTTGCTCGTTCTCATCAAAAATATTTCGAAAATAAGGGGACTTAAATTTTATTCTGCCAATATCTAAAATCGAAAAACCAAAACGATATCTGTAGTCACCATCTGTGCATGGGTCGTAAGGAACATATTCATCTGATTGCTTTTTTCTTTGCTTAAAAGTAATGCCCAAATCCATTCCCATTCCGCTTCCGTTTTTCCAACTGAAACCTCCGGTAATTGGATCATTGAAACCATATTCTCCGCTAAACTTGATTGTTTCAAGGTTAGAGCTATCTCTTACTATATAAGTCCAATCATCGATTCTCATTCCAACTCCACCTATTCCCCAAAGCTTTTTGACGGTCACTGCCGCTTGAGTAATCATGTCACCACTTCTGCTCACAATAGTGCCGTAAGTAAAACCTGCTTCTGCCCATGAAAGCACATTCGCTCTTAGATTTTTCACTTTTTGCTGAACACCCATTTGTTGCTGATATTGAAAGCCCTCAGTCATATAATAACCCAGTTCTTTCGGCACACCTCGAACATCTGTAGCTGTTCGAACCGCCGTTGAAATTCCAAATGCATGTTGTTTAATAGCAAAAGTGACGGAAGGCCCATGTATCATCAAATTGGAATAAACACGGTATGGACTTGCTGCTCTATTGAACCCAGGCAATTTCATTTCTTCGAAATTGCGATTCTTCATGTATGTGCTGGGAATGTAAACGAAGTTATTCTTGGCAAATACATTTACACCAGCTAAATTAAAATCAATAAAAGCTCTTGAATCGACAATTGTAGATGGATTATTCCACAATGTATTTACAGGACAACGAGTACTGCCTGCAATTCCAAGTTCATCCTGAGCTTGGCCAAACAGCGCAAGACAGAGAAGTAGGGATATGTATATGTACTTTTTCAAAACAGGGTGTGCACCTTATATACGAAGGTCAACCCATACTAGTTGCTTTTGGGAACCTATTCCTTCGATTTATCAACCTGTAGAACGTTGATATCAAAATATATTGGCGTCTTCGGTGGGATAATTCCGGTAGAACTTCCGGATTCACCAAACGCTAGTTCACTAGGCATATAAACCAAAGCGCGTTCACCTGCCTTCATCAAAGACAAAGCGTATTGCATGCCTTGCACAAGTTGACC
>JBIIBU010000244.1:0-3423 GCA_044239235.1 Flavobacteriales bacterium | reverse complement strand
GTAGTGCTGTGAATGCACAAAATGAAGTTGACGCGCTTCGGTATTCTTTTCACGACACGCCAGGTACTGGTCGTTCGTTGGGAATGGGAGGAGCATTTGGCGCTTTAGGTGCTGATAATTCTGCCTTTTGGAATAATCCTGCTGGGCTTGCGATGTACAAGCGAAATACCTTTGAGTTTTCATTGGGTGTGCATTATCGTAAGACAGATGCCTCCTACATGGGAGATGCTTCAAGTGACGAAAAACAGCGTCTCAATGTGCCAAGTTTTGGATATGTATCCACCAAGAAAAATGACGATCGCGTTCGAACATTTTTGGGTGTAGGTGTGGGAACACTCCGAAATTTTAATCAAAATATTTCTATTCAAGGTAAGGTTGACGGAACAACGTTATTGGATGTTTTTTCACGCCAAGCAAACGGTATTGCATATGATGAGGTAAGAGATTACTTCCCTTTTGGTGCTGGCTTGGCCTGGGATGCCTACTTGATTGATCCATTGGATACACTTCAAAATACATACGTGCCAGTGGCCTATGGAAGTGATATTACTCAATCAAAAAATATAAAAAGAACAGGAAGACAATCTGAGTCAACCTTTGCATTTGGTGCTGCTATTGATGAAAAATTATTTCTAGGATTGACCTTTGGGTTGCAAGCGGTGAATTTTAGAGAGAAGTCAGTTTATTCTGAATCATTTGGGAGCTCTGCGGTGCTGGATTATTTTACTTTTTCTGAGGACCTGTACGCAAGTGGAAGCGGCATAAACCTGAGACTTGGCGCTATTTATCGCGCTTCAGAATGGCTAAGAGTGGGTGCAGCGTGGCAAAGTCCTACAAGACTTACCATGAGTGAAAATTACAGCACAAGTATTTATTCGAAATTCAGAGACGGCGATTCATACAATGAGGAATCTGCGCAATTGATAAGTAATTATAACGTGCGCACCCCAGCAAAGTATAGTGTTAGCGCAGCTTTTGTGATGGGCAAAGCTGGTGTTGTTAGTGCTGATTATGAGTTGACAGATTACAGTCGAATCAAAATGAACAGTCGTGGGTTAAGTAGCGATTATAACTACAGTGCGGAGAATGAGGCAATAAATGAAAACTATGAATTGACACACAAAGTGAAAATTGGAATGGAGTTTCGTGTGGTTGAAAACTGGCGAGTAAGAGCTGGTTCGATATATCAGCAAAGCCCACTTGTGAATGGCTCTGCAGCTAATTCATCCATTATCACGTACACAGGAGGACTTGGATATAGAAAGGATAGATTCTTTATTGATTTAGCAGGAATGTTTAGAAAGGATCAGGAATCTTATTGGTTGTATGATCCAGCTTTGGTTGATGAAACTCAAATCTCGAATACTACCATTTTTGGAATAGTGTCAGTAGGAATTCGCTATTAAAAAAAACACATAAAAAGAAAAGCCCTCCACGAATCTTCGGGAGGGCTTTTTTATTTCTTGGCTGAACTAAATTATTTCTTCTTTTCAGTTACAGTAAATTCAGTTCTTCTGTTGTCTTGATGTTGTTCTTCGGTGCATTGAACGCCGTCGCTGCATTCATTTACCAATTGCTTTTCACCGTATCCTTTGCTTACCATGTTTGCTCTTGGAACCCCTTGAGAAACAAGATAATCTACAACGGCTTTAGCGCGCTTCGATGAAAGATCATCGTTGTATTCAAAGCTGCCTCGAGAGTCACAGTGACTAGCGATTTCGAATTTCAAGTTTTGGTTTTCGCGGAAAAGCTTTACCAAATCTTCTAGGTATGGAACAGCGTCTGGTCGAATTTCCCATGTGTTATAATCCCAATGGATATCGTGAACAGGATAAATACCTTTTGTGTTTTTTTCAGATCCTTTATCAGGGTTTTCTACTACTTCAGGTTTCACATATACTTCAGGCATTTCAACAACCTTTGTAATGTTTTTGTCGGTGGTAATACCTTTGGTTGACATGTCCTCAGAACTTGCGAAATAACCATCTAATTCAGTTGTAATTCTGTAATCGCTATTTGGTTCTAATGGGTAGCTTACTTTTCCATTTCCATCAGTGAAATACACTTTCTCTTCACCTGTTGTCAAGTTCTTAACAGTTACTTTTGCACCACCCAAAGGAAGCTTGCTGTCTTTTCCTGTAATAAGTTGATCAACTGTGATTTTTGGGTTTAAAATTTCAAAAGAATAGATTTTATCAGAGCCTGTTCTATCGCTTGTAAAATACCCTGTGTTGCCTTCTGCGCTGAAATAGGCAGAGAAATCATCACGATTAGAGTTGATAGGGTAGGAAAGGTGTTTTGGTTTTTCCCAAACACCATTTTTCTTTGAAGCAGAAAGGATATCCATTCCACCAAGAGTATTGTGCGCATCGCTTGAGAAGAACAGTGTGTTCTCATCTTTTGATGTTGGGAAAGACTCGTTTCCTTTGGTATTTATTTCTGAACCAAGGTTTGTAGGAACACTCCAATTACCCTCACTCAATCTAGACATCCAAATATCTGTTCCTCCAACAGAACCTGGCATATCGCTGGTAAAGTATAGCGTGTTGCCATCAGGAGCATAAGTAGGGTGCATGTATTGGTACTTAGGATCGCAGAAAGGAATTACCTGCGCTGGTTCCCACTTGCCTTCTGAAGTTTTCTTAGAAAGATAAAGCTGGTTACTGCTTACGTTATTCTCATTTCCAGTCAATTTGTTGTTGAATTGGAAAGAGCGTGTGAAGATTGCAGTATTTCCGTTTGGCGAAATAGCAGCTACAGCATCATGGTACTTGCTATTCAATCCTTCCATTACCTCTGGAGTGGACCAACCTGTGCCATCGTTTTTGGTGAAATACAAATCCGAAAATGAATTCTTCGTGTATGGATCGTGGTCTCTATCATCTTTGGTAGACGAAATGATTAATCCGCCGTTATAGGGGAAACCAGAATAAACAGGATGATCACCAGGGATGTTAACTAAGTTAACAGCGTAAAGCATAGAATCAGACTTCATTTCATTGAGCTTTTTGCAGCTTGTAAGAAGTGATTTTGCTATTTCATTTGCTGGGTCACGGCTGATGATACCTTCGAAGATTGATTTCGCTTGGTCATAGTTTCCGGTAGCCATAGCCGCCTGACCTTGAAGAATTCTTTCTTGGTCAGTATTGCTTGTGTAAAGTGAAATCTTTTCGTATTGCTTATTCGCATTTTCGAAATCATTCACCATCATATAGCTTTCAGCAAGCATTTTACGAGCTTCTTCATTATCCTTCTTCGAAAGTCCTTTTTCTAAAAGGGTTATCGCATCTGAATAATTGAGATCCTCGTATGCCTTCTTACCACTATTGATATACAAAGTGGCACAACTGCTTAGTAGCAGAGATGCTGACACCGTGATGATAGAGGTTTTAAATATATTCATAATAGAATGTCTTAATAGTT
>JBIIBU010000096.1:0-6895 GCA_044239235.1 Flavobacteriales bacterium | reverse complement strand
TACAATTTTTCGAAGAAAATGGTGAAGTTTGTCCTGCAAACTGGTCTAAAGGTAAAGCAGGCATGAAAGACACCCACGAAGGTGTAGCTGCATACTTGGCATCACACTAAGCGAGCGCGCCGCGCGCAAGCGCGCAAGGATGATGGAAATGCCCTGCGGGCATGGATGATGGATGATGGGAAGGGTTGATGTTTGACTTTTGATGTATTTAATATAAAAAGCCCTGAAAAACTATGTTTTTCAGGGCTTTTGCATTTCTTTCCATCATCCATCATCCATCATCCATCATCCATCAACCATGGTAGCGGTGTAAACAACAAAAAAGGAGCGCCGTTGCGCCCCTTTTCTTTTCGATAATTTCCCCATTAAAACTATGATAACTAACTATCTCATTGCCTAGTCGAATATGTAAACCTGCCTAACTAATTGTTGTAACACCCTAAGCACAATTGCGGTTGTTTGAGAAAGTAATTATCAAAGGAAAAATCAAATTCTAGTTATAAAACCGGAAACCAATGGTTAATTGGTACCACATGTTTTTGTATCGAGGAGTAGTTGTGCTGCCATTTCTGTTTTAACCATATCTCAAAATTGCGCTACCTTATTATGAGAAGTGTTACACTATTCTCGTTCAATGTTACATGAATTCCGCATTTCTAATTCCTGATTCCTGAACGGCCCCTGAGTGTTTCGAATTTCCTTTAGGTCATTCGAAATGTATCGAAGGGCTGCCCTGAGCCTGTCGAATTGGGGCTGATATCAATAAACAATCAAGAATCCATCAAAAGTCAACCATCATCCATCAACCATCATTGTTGGATCTCTCTTTCGAAATAAACTTGTTCTTCTTGACTAGGGTCTTCTTTTACTTTGCAGTAATATATTTTATCCAAGTACCGTCTGATTATTAAGGCGATTGATGGGTTTGCTTTTGCAAAGACTTCTGAGCCTTCCAGGAATTTGTTGTCATTTTGACCATCTTCCATTGTATTGATATTTAAATAGTTTTTAATATATAAAAAGGACAGGTTTTTATACCTGCCCTTTCTTTTGTGACTCACAGAGGATTCGAAGAACCCTTGGCTTGCGCCTGTAAATACTGGTGTTCGCAAATGCTAAAACCGTATATATTTTGACCAACCAGTGATTTCTATGAGCCAAATTTTTAAGTGTTTTTTGCTGTTTGCATTGCGTGATGTATAGCATCCTTTTTCTGCGACTTATCTCATGGCTTCGTGAGATTTCGTCGTTATTCATTTGGACATAGATTATATTGTTTGATGACAGAACAAATGTGAGTGTATTATTTCTTGCATACATTACAATAACTCACTGAGAATTTACATTATTCACACATTCTCTAGATTTAAATTTCTTTTTTGTTTTAATTGCTTATAATATGAAGGTGACAATCCAGTAATTTTTTTAAATTGATTGGATAAATGGGCTACACTGCTGTAGTGCAGCGTGTAAGCGATTTCTGTTAAGTTCATTTCATTATAAAGAAGGAGTTCTTTTACACGTTCTATTTTATTGATGATAATAAACTGTTGTATCGTCATACCTTTTTCTTCCGAGAACAAATTTGATAGATAGGTATAGTCTAGTTTTAGCTTGTCGCTTAAGAATACAGAATAGTTCACATTAGGAATTTCATCTGTATAATGGATCATTTCTGTTATTACGTTTTTTATTCTTTCAATAAGGATAGCTCTCTTATCCTCAAGTAATTCTAGCCCGGATTTCTGAAGGTTTTCCTTGAGTTGAGTTTGTTGTTCTTTGCTAATGTCTTCCGGGATTTCAACAACGCCTAGTTCGATACTACTGGCTTTAATGCCAAGTTTAGCTAGTTCTTCCTTCACCATCATTTTGCATCGCAAACTGACCATGAACTTTATATATAGTTTCATAGGATAGTTATTTTAAATGTAATCAAAACAGCGAGTACGTGGTTTTTTAAACCGAACGATTTTGTTTTCTTCTCTTGATTGATTTGAATATTTCAAACCATATCACGAACACGAATCCGAAGGCAGCGCTGATAGATAGTTGAGTCGGAGATATTCTTGAAAAGAGAAAGAAGCGATTTACGGGTGGCAAGAGGAGTATGAGTGCCGTAATCGCAATAGTTGCGCTTATTGTGAATAAAAGTAAGTTATTTTTATTCTTCAGCGTCGAAAAAACAGAAAAAAAATGTGATCTACTGACTAATGTCAGGAAAATATTGGAAGTGATCAAAGCCACATATACCATGGTTCTCGTGGTGGCTTCATCGTAATTCATGTGCACAGAATATTGATAAAGACTCAAAGTTCCTGCAGTAATAAATAGTCCCTGAACAATGCTAAGTATTAGTTCTTTGGTGTTAAAAAATGTAGACGAAAATGGACGGGGTTTTTGCTCCATTGTATCCTTTTCCATCGGCTCATTTTCATAAATTATTGAGCAGGTTGGCCCCATAATTAGTTCCAAAAAAATGACATGGATTGGTGAAAAAATATTTGGATATATCCACCCTAACATTAGAGGCAGGAGAACAGTTAGTATGATTGGAATATGAATTGAGATGATATATTGAATCGCTTTTTTCAGGTTTACGTAGATTCTTCTTCCCATCGCTATGGCGTCTACCATTTTCGATAGATCATCATCGGTTAGAATTAAGGAAGCTGAATCTTTGGCTAATTCGGAACCAGCGCTCCCCATGGCTATTCCTATGTGTGCTGCTTTGAGCGCAGGTCCATCATTCACCCCATCTCCTGTCATAGCCACGATTTGACCTGATGCTTTCAGCGCATTGATAATTCGGAGCTTTGCTTCTGGAAACATTCTACTGAATATAGAAGTTTCTAGTGTGGTTTTTTGAATGTCGCTATCCGATATCGCCATGAGTTGGTCTCCTGTTAGACTTTTCCCATCAGCAATAAATCCAACTTGAGAGGCAATTGCAGCAGTGGTTTGAGCATTATCGCCTGTAATAATTTTTACTTTGATTCCAGCTTTATAGAATTTTTGAAAAACTTCGGCGATATTAGGTTTTGGGGGGTCATAAAAGGCTACTAGTCCTAGAAAGTTAAATTTGAATTCTTGTTGTGTTTTTGGAAATTGAGTGTTTTCAAAAATAGACTCACCAACACCAAGCACTCTGTAACCCTTATTGGCCATTTCTTCGAGTGCCAATTCTACTTTCTTTATTTCTGTTTCATTGAGATGAGCAACTTTCATCATTGCTTCGGGAGAGCCCTTGGCGGCTATGATATACTTATTTTCTTTATTCTTGAAAATATGCGTCATCATAGGCGGTATTCCACCTAGCGCATATTCATGAACCATTTCATATTCTTTGCGAAGATCTATTGCTATACTCTCTCCATAAGCTTTATGAATAGCGATTTCCATTTGGTCGAATGGGGATTGTTCACTCGCCCACATAGCGATGGTTAGTACCTCTTCTTCTTCGGGTGTCTTGGTTTTTGTAAAGTCAATTATTTCATTTTTTTTGAAAAGAAATAATTGAGCAATACTCATTTTGTTTTGAGTGATAGTTCCCGTTTTATCTACACATATTACACTAGCGCTGCCAAGTGTTTCGACGGTTTTCATTTGTTTGACTAATACCCCCATCTTCATCATTCTCCATGCTCCTAGTGCCATGAATGTGGAGAATGCAACTGGTATTTCCTCTGGTAAAATGCTCATTGCGAGTGTGAGAGCTTGAAGCAAACTGCCAAGAATGTCGTGAGTTTTTAGAAAGTTGAGTAGCCAGAATAGGAGGAAAACAATAGCTCCAGCAAGAATGAGTTTTTTTACAAAGTCATTAATCTTTATTTCGAGCGGCGTTTTTTCTTCTTGGATGTCATCTAGACTTTTTCCGATTATTCCGAGTTTTGTTTTGTTTCCTATTGCAGTTATCTGAACCGAGGCTGATCCACTTGCTACTGTTGAACCAGAAAAAACAAATGCTTCATCTGAATTTTCATTTTTTGAAATTGCTAGCGATTCACCCGTCAGTATAGATTCGTTAACTGAGAAGTCGTTGGCTTGCAAGATCTTTCCATCTGCTGAAATGGAAGTGCCTTCTTCTAATATCATATAATCGCCAACTACCAATTCGGTGTTGACTACTTCCGTTATTTTCCCGTTGCGGATTACTTTGCACAAAGGACTCGCTAATTTCTGCAATTGAGCAATGGCATTTCTACTTCGTGAATCCTGATAAAGAGAAATTGCAGAAACAAGAAGAATTGACGATGAAAGAAATATGGCATCACCGATTTTTCCTGAGAAAAAATAGAGAAGTGAGGCAACCAGCAATAGAAGCACCATTGGTTCTTTGAAAATGCTGAATATTGCATTTAATACCAAATAGCGTTTCTTGCCAACAATTTTGTTTTCGCCGAACTTAGCTCTTGATTCTTTTATCTGTTGATCATTTAATCCTTTGCTATTTGAATTTTCTTCATTCAATGCTCTTTACTTTCTGTGAATATACGTTGATTTTGTATAGAAGACCAGCAGCTGCAATGATGAATAGATTGGCGATTCCTAAGAGTCCACCTTCATCAAAAAGAAATCGCAATTTTTTACCCACGATATCAGGAGAATTGAGACAATATGGGATAAAGGATATTGTTAAAAGTACAATAACAGCAAGGCTTTCTGAATTGAAAAGTGTGTTCTTCTTTTTGAAAAGTTCGGCAATTGTATAAGCTATCAATGGCCATGTCCACATAAAATGTTCTGTGTCCGTGTGCACTAAGTTTGGTATTAGTGCGACTAGGATAAAGAACTCTAGGAAGCGGACATCAGTGTTGCCATGTTTCCTTTGATTTTTTATTAAGAAGAAAAGAAAAACAGCGCTTGTTAATCCAAGCAGAATAACGATACTCAAAGGGTGTCCTGGCTGACGAAGAATGAAGTGATTGAAAATTCCATAAATGGTGTTTGGACTTTCTTCTAGTTTGATGCTGTGATCGCGCATAGCGGCAAACCAGTCATGCACAAGGTGTAGATTTCCTATCCATCCTTTTAGCAAAGCCGGGAAGAGCAAACCAATGAAAACAAAAACCACACTTATGATAGAAGCCTTCCATTGTTTTTTCCAAATAAAATAGGGGAGTAGAATAAGGAAATGAGGCTTGAATAATAGTAGCAAG
This sequence comes from Flavobacteriales bacterium, assembly GCA_044239235.1. Taxonomy (GTDB): domain Bacteria; phylum Bacteroidota; class Bacteroidia; order Flavobacteriales_D; family Sanyastnellaceae; genus JAIXWP01. The sequence continues at coordinate 1,739 of JBIIBU010000096.1, read as the reverse complement.
CCATATAGAAGCCCCGCCCATATTTGTTTCTTATTCTTTAGAAATTCAAAAATCCAAAATGCAGCGATCAATAAAAACAAATTGATATTTCCTAAATGCAATTCTCGTTCGATATGGTCGGTCATGTAAAGAGCCGTGAGACCAAGAATCCAACCTGTTTTTTCAAATTTATTTTCAGCAATAGTTTTATACAGATAGAGAGAAAACCAGATTACGCTTCCTACAATGAGAAGATAAAAAATAAAGGATGCTACTTTGTAAGGAAGTATTGCAAGAGGAACGAAAGGAAGACAAGCGAATGGAGAGTATTTATAGAATCCAGAACTTACACCAAATGCTTTTCCATAAAGTTGTGTGTCATTTAGAAATGCATTTGCGGCGTCGTAGTAAACTCTAAAGTCAGCCATTTGTGCTCTGCCAATGAATGTTTCAAGCGCAAAATAGGCTAAACAAATAATGAAAGAAATCCCCGCGAATAGCTGGGGACTTCTTTCATCTTTAATCCAATTTATGAAAGATATTTGGGTGCTTGTATTCATTAGAATCGTTTGCGAAAGTAATGAATAACCCAATTTCATTGGATGTCTAGTCTATATAAAGATATCTTCACTAATTATAGCCTTTTTGAATACGATTGTTTTGATTTTGTCTATTGTCAATCGAGCCATGAGATAGCTCACAGTTGACTCGGCGCCTTGATTCGTATTTACCTCCAATTCCTCCAGGCCGTCATAGCAACCTCCTGTTTTTGGATTGTACATGATTTGATGCAAATGATTAGCTCCCAAGAACCAACTGAAAGCGGTTTCCATTTTTTTCAAGTAGTCAGGTCGTTTGAATTCATCGTAGAATTTCGCAAGAGCCATGATCGTATATGAAATATCAATCGGCTGTTCTCCACCAACAACTTCTTCGAATTGATCCATGTCTCTATGAAACCAACGTTTGTTTGAAATTACTTTAATGCGTCCATTTCCAAATATTCTAGATAACAAGAATGTAAATGTTTCTTCAGCGGTATCTTTGAATTTGTATTCATCTGTTATTATCCATGCGCATAACATTGCTTCCGGAATAATACTATTCGCATAAGTGAGATAGCTTTCAAACCATTTCCAATTTTCATCTCTTTCATGTAAATACATGTTGTTGATTCTATTCGCGAACTCTGTTATAAGTTGCACATCTTCTATATTTTTCTCGCTAAGATTTCTATAGTAGAGTCCTTTTATGGTGAATGCCATCGCTCTTGGAGAATGCACACCGTACATGGTCGCCAATACGTTGTTGATTGTGATTTGCGCATCAGCTACTAGGCCCTCTGGAAGTATGTCTTTTTGTGAGATTAGGTAGCCTAATGCCCAAATAGCTCGACCATTGGAATCTTCGAGGTTGGTGATGTAATTCTGATCTGTGAATTCATGATTTGTATCCACATAATTCAAGAAGTACCCTTCTGGTTGTTGGCAGAATCGAATGAAGTTATAGTATTTGTAAATTAATTCGAGATCTTCGTCATTTCTTGAATTTTCATAATTCTGACACATCGCGACCATAGCTCGCGCATTGTCATCTAATGTATATCCAGATGTAGGGTCTGGTTTGCTTACAATAGAGAACTGAATCATTGCGAAATCATCGGTTAGTTTTTTGATGTGATTTAGATTTATTCTAGGGAGATTGAATTTCATTTTTATGCTTCCCTCTGCTAGATGTTCGAATAACATAGCATGAGCTAT
>JBIIBU010000095.1:0-6921 GCA_044239235.1 Flavobacteriales bacterium | reverse complement strand
CAATGAATCAATCCTGATTCTGATAACCAATTGGTTTGAATGAAGTCAATCGTTTCTTGAACAATGCGCGCATACATCGGGTTTTTGGATGCTTTGTATCCATTGGAATACGTGGAGATTAATTGCCCATTGTCATAAAGCATTTTTTCGAAATGGGGAACCTTCCAAATGTCATCTACGCTGTATCTCGCAAAGCCACCACATACTTGATCATAGATGCCGCCCAAGGCCATTTTGTCTAATGTGGTATAATAGTATTCTAATGCATCATTGTCTTTAAAAAGAGTTCCATAATGCAATGCCAAATCAAGATGGGATGGCATTGGAAATTTTGGAGCTTTGCGTGAACCACCTTTTTCGAAATCCCAATAGTTCATCCACTCAATTACTTGAGTAATGTGTTTTGATTTGTCTGGTTTTGCTGCACCCGCTTTGGAAATATTCTCCAATTGGAACAAGCCTCGTTCTAGGGCTTTTGCATACTCCTCCATTTTTTCTGGTTCGTCCTGTTGAAGGCGAACTAGATTTTCGAGCGTTCCCATCCACCTCTGTTTTGGGAAATAGGTGCCGCCGAATATTGGTCGACCATCAGGAAGTACAAATACATTAAGAGGCCAACCACCATTTTGTCCCATAAGATGAACAGCGTCCATGTATAAATGGTCCACGTCAGGACGCTCCTCTCGATCCACTTTGATGCAAACAAAATGTTCGTTCATATACAGCGCCGCTTCTTCATTTTCAAAAACCTCATGTTCCATTACATGGCACCAATGACAAGCGCTGTATCCAATGCTCACGAGAACAAGTTTATTTTCGTCAGTCGCTTTTTGAAAAGCATCTTCACCCCAAGCGTACCAGTCAACTGGATTGTATGCATGCTGAAGCAAGTAGGGGCTTTTGGAGTGTATAAGTCGGTTGGCTTGTTTATTCATTTTGATAAAATCACAAGCAACAAAGATGAACTATCTCTTTCTAACTACTACTTTCGCAGCAATATTTAACGACCATGCGCGACCAACAAATTTTCGATCTCATTGAGAGAGAACACCAACGTCAACTTCACGGAATCGAATTAATCGCTTCTGAGAATTTTGTGAGCAAGCAAGTTATGGAGGCTATGGGCTCCGTGCTTACCAATAAATATGCAGAGGGACTTCCAAACAAACGCTACTATGGCGGTTGTCAAGTAGTAGATGAGGTGGAGCAGTTGGCTATTGATCGTATCAAAGAATTGTTCGGAGCCTCTTGGGCGAATGTACAGCCTCACAGCGGCGCCAACGCGAATAGCGCAGTAATGCTGGCTATTCTTCAGCCCGGTGATAAAATTATGGGCTTGGACCTTTCGCAAGGAGGTCACTTAACTCACGGATCTCCTGTGAATTATAGCGGTAAATTATACAATCCTGTTTTCTATGGTGTTGAAAAGGAAACTGGTTTGGTTAATATGGACACCGTTGAAGAAATTGCGAAAAGAGAAAAACCGAAATTGATAATTTGCGGTGCAAGTGCATACAGCCGTGATTGGGACTATGCGCGCTTCCGCGCTATTGCTGATGAAGTTGGCGCGCTCCTTATGGCTGATATTTCTCACCCAGCCGGTTTGATTGCGAAAGGTCTGTTGAATGATCCAATACAACATTGTCACATTGTGACTTCAACAACGCATAAGACACTTCGCGGTCCTCGTGGTGGTGTAATCATGATTGGAAATGATTTTGAGAATCCTTTTGGATTTAAAACTCCAAAAGGTGAGTTGCGAATGATGTCATCACTTTTGGATAGTGGTGTTTTTCCTGGAATGCAGGGTGGACCTCTTGAGCACGTTATTGCTTCAAAAGCTGTCGCTTTCGGCGAGGCACTAAGTCCATCATTCAAAACCTATGGCGAACAAGTAATGAAGAATGCTTCAGCTCTTGCAGACGCACTTCTGGGTAAGGGTTATGGAATTGTATCCGGCGGTACCTCAAATCACTGTTTCTTGGTAGACCTTAGGAGCAAAGGCATTACTGGAAAAGACGCTGAAAATGCGCTAGTAGCCGCTGATATTACAGTCAACAAAAACATGGTGCCGTTTGATGATAAGTCTCCCTTTGTAACAAGCGGAATCCGTATCGGAACACCTGCGGTGACAACTAGAGGTTTGAACACAGAACACATGTTACTTATCGCTGACTTAATTGATGAAGTTTTGATGAACAAAGATCAAGAAGCAATCATTAAAAAAGTTCGCGGACAAGTCAATGACTTGATGTCGAGTTTCGAGCTATTTAGCTAATTCTAAAAGAAAATATTACTCAGAATCAAGAAACAAATCCGCTTTGGATTTGGGTCTTTCTGCGCCTTTCCAGATAAATCCATCCAATAGGAAATTATCTTTATCGGCAAGGTTCATCGGACTAAAGGTGCTGTTAGATTCTTTTTCCAGGCGTAGTTTTTTAATCTCTTTTTCAAAGATTTCAATATAGATGTTGGAACACTCTCCTTTATTTAAACCAATGATTTTAGGCTTGGAAATTATCAATCCTGTTGAGTCTTTTTTTGCCTCTTCTTCTGGAAAATATACGAGTTGACCGTTGCCTTCCACGTAAATTGAATGCAAGTCATTTTCTAAAAAGGAAGCCGTCATGTTGCGTCCTTTAATTTGATTGTAGAGTTCTTTTTTCGATTCTGAACTTATGAAAGAATTACCCCGAATGTTCATTCGGTCTATCTTTCCGTCTTTATTGCTAACACTTATAGAATCACCTGTTATTTGATTGACGCCATTCCAAAGGATGGGTGAGTAAAACATCCTTAAAGTGCTATCTGTAATAGCATAAGATAGTGAGTCGCATTTTCCTTGAATATCATTTTTGAAAAATTTCACCCCATGGAACGCATAGAGCACATCTTTTCCCATGCTATCAGGTAAAGATTTTAATGTATCTGCATGCATAAAGAGGGAGTCCCCTTCTTCAAAAACTTGAGTTAATAGTGCTCTGTCCGTGACTAAACTTTCTTTGTTTTTTTCGTAATGAATCCCGTAGTTTCCAGAAATAATAATATTGGTCGTTGTATCGCGAATTGAAATGTTTCGAAACACTTCGCCGAATTGTTTTTCGCCGTTGTAGTATATACTATCCCCTTTAAGGATGGTTTTTTCTGATCTCACCCAGGCATTTCTGTTGAATTGGCAAATGTCTTTTTTTGTGTTATACCAGCCGTTCTCACAATAGATTTCAGTGTCGTCTCCTTCAATAGTGGTAGGTCCGAAGAAGTAGGCTATTTCGCTTAAATCGTTGTATTGAAGCGTGTCTGATTTTACGATGTAGTCTGGATTGGTTAGAACAACTTTATTTTTGAAATAGAATGTTTCTGTGCGAGTGTGATAGGAACCTTCTTTGCTGGTTAGCACATTTTGATTGACATTCGAAACAATTCGCGCTCCGCCAATGTAGCTAGCAATTTCTGAATCGATATAGTAATTGAGTCTGCTCCCAGTCAGAGTCATTTGATTGTCACGAAGTACTACGTTTTCGGTGATTGTACCGATTTTCTTTTTTTGATCGATATGCAAGAATTTGCCGGTCAAATTATAGTCGGAACCTTTGATAATGCGGATATTTCCAAAGGCGTCAAAATCTTTGCTTGCATAAATGTACGCGCTATCGCAATAGAACATAGTGCCTTCATATTCAAAAACTACATTGCCCTTTACTCTCTGGGCGTCTACTAGACTTTTGTCAAACTCTTGAACATCTGCACGAATGAGTTTTACAATTTTACGTGGACGCGGAGTTTGTGCATTTGTATTTTGAGAATAGAGGACCAAAGCAATTGATAATATAAAATAATAAAAAACCGAATGAACGTTCATTCGGTTTTTTAAGAATAATATTTTTAATGCTTTTTCCATACACAAGGATTAGAAAAAACTATGCCGAAACTCTTTCTCTTATAATAGTCTGAGTTCGATCTGGACCAACAGAAACGAAGGTCACAGGTATTTCAAGTTGTTGTTCTATAAATGCAATATAGTCTGTTACTTCTACAGGAAGGCTTTCCATTGATCTCATTCCTGTCAAATCAGAATTCCAACCTTTTACTTCTGTATAGATGGGTTGAACTTTAGAAGGGTCGATATCGTATGGGAAGTAGTCGATTTTTTCGCCATTCAAGGAATAGTGAGTGCAGACTTGAAGTGTTTCAAATCCGCTAAGCACGTCTGTTTTCATCATGATGAGTTCTGTTACACCATTGATCATGCATGCATATTTCAAAGCTGGAATGTCTAACCAACCGCAGCGACGAGGACGACCAGTTGTAGAACCGAACTCACGCCCAATTTGACGCATTTGTTCACCAGTCTCGTCTTCAAGTTCTGTTGGGAATGGACCACTTCCTACGCGAGTGCAGTATGCTTTGAAAATTCCAAGTACTTGTCCTACGCGAGAAGGAGCGATTCCTAAGCCAGTGCAAGCACCAGCGGCAACTGTATTTGAAGAAGTAACAAAAGGATAGCTACCAAAATCAATATCCAATAACGAACCTTGAGCTCCTTCTGCAAGTACTCTTTTACCTGAAATGAGAGCATTATTAATATAATGCTCGCTATCGATAATTTCTAAAGTGCGGAGAATTTCAACACCAGCCATCCATTCTTTTTCGAGTTCTGTAACATCGTAAGGGAAGTTATAGTTCGCGAGAATGCCTTTGTGTTTTGCTACAAGATTGTTGTATTTGTCCAAGAACTCCGGCTCAAGTATATCTCCAACACGAAGACCGTTGCGGCCAGTTTTGTCCATATAAGTTGGACCAATTCCTTTCAGTGTCGAGCCAATTTTACCTTTTCCTTTTTCAGCCTCGCTTGCAGCATCGAGCATACGGTGAGTGGGAAGAATAAGGTGAGCTTTTCTAGAAAGAAGAAGTCTGTCTTGGATATTAACTCCTCTCTCTTTGAGAGCGTTTATTTCTTTTGCGAAAACGATTGGATCTATCACAACGCCATTTCCGATTACGTTTTTCACGTGATCATGGAATATTCCAGAAGGAATAGTGTGCAATACGTGTTTTATTCCATTGAACTCGAGAGTGTGACCGGCATTTGGGCCGCCCTGAAAGCGAGCGACAATGTCATATGAAGGGGTAATAACGTCAACAATTTTACCTTTTCCTTCATCTCCCCATTGAAGACCGAGGAGAATATCAACTTTGTTAGAAATCATCATTCATTTGCTAAAGCGCAAATGTACTATCTATTTTTTAGTCTTGGGCTGAACTTTCTTCTTCCCATAAAAATTCAAGCTATGGTGAAGGATTTCTATACCAAAAATTTCTTCCAAAGTTGCCTTAATATTCTGAATACGAGGGTCGCAGAATTCTAACACCTCTCCAGAATCTGTTAATATTATATGGTCGTGTTGTTGATTTTGGTATGCCTTTTCAAAGTTTGCTGTGTTGTGTCCGAATTGGTGTTTTCTAACAAGGTTGCAAGCCAATAAAAGATCAATTGTATTGTACAAGGTAGCGCGGGATACACGATACTTCTTGTTTTTCATGCTCGTGTACATCGTTTCAATGTCGAAGTGCCCCGGGTAATCATAGATTTCCCGCAGGATAGCATATCGTTCAGGTGTTTTACGATGCTTGTTCTGCTCCAAATAAGCAGTGAATATTCCTTTAACTTTTTCTTGTAGCTCCTGATGACTCATTGGGTGCAAATGTATATGCTATCAAGCAAACTCGCTTTCAATTCGATCGACTGTTAAAACTCCTTCGACTGCTTTGAGTTGATCTATCAATGTTCCAAGGTGATTTGTATCGTGAACTAGTACGACTACTTTTCCTTGGAAAATCCCATTGTTGGCTTCAAATGAAATAGCTTTCATGTTCACGTTCATATCGGTAGAAATAATATTGGTAATCTTCTGAACGAGACCAACATCATCAATTCCGGCGAATTTTAGACCGACTTCAAATTGCACTAATTCTTTGTTGCTCCATCGCGCTTTTATCACGCGATAGGCGTATTTACTCATCAATTCTTGTGCATTCGAGCAGTTTGTTCGATGAATTTTAATTCCATCACTAACGGTGATGAAGCCAAAAACTTCATCTCCTGGGATAGGGCTGCAACAAGATGCGAGAGAGAAATCCACCTTTTGTTTTTCATCTCCGATAAGAAGTGTTTCTCCTTTTGCGGGAGCAGTGGTTACTATTTTATTTTCGCTGGACTGCTGCAGTACTATTTCTCTATCAAACTTGATTCTTCCGTTTTCTACAACGAAGCCCTTCATTTTCTTCAGATCGATAGATCCTTTCGCAATTCTGAAATAGAGCTCCAAAGCTGATTCCGTATCGTAGTGGCGAACCATCTCATCGATATTAACACTAAGCCATTCTACTTTTTGACCTTGGAATCTTCGTTTGAGCATCTCCTTGCCATCTTCGCCGATTTGCTTTTTTTCTTCTTTTAGGGCGTTTTTTATTTTCTGACGCGCGCTTGCGGTGACCACTAAGCTCAGCCAATCTTCTTTAGGGCGTTGTTTTTTTGAAGTCAGAATTTCAACTTGGTCACCGCTTCGCAGCTTATGACTGAGTGGCACAAGTTTGAAATTTACTTTCGCTCCAATGCAGTGATAGCCTATTTGGGAGTGAATTTGAAAAGCAAAATCCAAGGTGGTTGAACCAACAGGAAGTGTTTTTAAATCTCCCTCTGGGGTGAAGACATAGATCTCTTCCGAAAAAAGAGAAAGTTTGAAATTGTCAATAAACTCTAATGCGTTTTCGCTAGGGCTTTCAAGAACTTCTCTCACCTGATGGAGCCATTTATCCATCTTGCTTTCAGGAGTCTCTGGCGAGTCTTTGTATTTCCAATGGGCAGCGTATCCTCGTTCGGCTAGGTCGTCCATTCTTACTGAACGAATTTGTACTTCGACC
>JBIIBU010000028.1:0-13953 GCA_044239235.1 Flavobacteriales bacterium | reverse complement strand
ACGCAGTGGTCTACAATGCCTCTCACCTCTTTGGATTCTTCTCAGTATTCAATGCTGATGCTGTGAAAAATCTTGAACTTACTAAAGGTGGAGTTCCCGCAAATTTTGGTGGTCGAATCTCATCTGTACTCGACATCAATTTGAAGGAGGGTAACAATAAATCCTATCATGCTGAAGGTGGAATAGGTGTTATCGCTTCGCGATTCACGGTGGAAGGTCCAATTAAAAAAGACACCTCATCATTTATCATCAGTGGACGAAGAACATACATTGATTTTCTTGTCAAGCCATTCATTAAAGACGATAGCAACTTCAAAGGAAGTGGTTATTACTTCTATGACTTAAATGCCAAAGTAAATTATCAGATAACGCCAAAAGACAAAGTATTCTTGAGCGGATATTTCGGTCGCGACGTTTTTGAATTCAAAGATGCAAAGTCAGGATTTGGGACGCGCATCCCTTGGGGAAATGCCACTGCAACAGTTCGCTGGAATCGAATCATGAGCAACAAATTATTCATGAATGCAATCGCGACATTCACAGATTATAAATTCTCATTCCAAGGAAAACAAGATCAATTTGAATTTGCTCTCAACAGTGGAATCCAAGATTGGGGAGGTAAAGTGCAATGGAATTATTACCCAAACTACAGACACGACATCAAATGGGGTGTTGATTACACCTATCATATTTTTTCGCCAAATAGTGTCTATGCAAAAAGTGGTGACACAGAATTTGATTTGGGAGATAAAGTAAAACTCTACTCACACGAAGTAGCAGGATACATTCTGGATGAATTTGATGTAACTGAAAAGATAAAAATAAACGCCGGAATTCGTTATTCGTATTTCGCCCATGTTGGACCATTCAAACGTTATACTCAACAGACAGGAACTACCTTCGGACAGACTCCTGCACCGTTGGTTACGAATTATGGACAAGGTAATATTGTAGGTGATTATGGGGGATTTGAACCCCGAATGAACGTTCGGTTTACGGTTGATAAAAACTCTAGTATCAAAGCTGGGTTTATGCGCAACTACCAATATGTGCATTTAACTAGCCTTAGTCCGACATCTTTACCAACCGACGTCTGGCTTCCAAGCACAGAGGTCTTGCGACCACAAGTTGGAACTCAATATAGCATTGGTTACTTTAGAAACTTCCTCAAAGATGTATTGGAAACAAGTGTAGAAGTCTACTACAAAGACATGCTCAATCTTTCTGAATACAAAGAAGGTGCTCAGCCTGAACAAACGGTCAATGACAACATCGACAACCTACTTGTATTTGGAAAAGGAAGAAGCTACGGATTAGAATTATTCCTTAAGAAAAGATTGGGAGATTGGACGGGTTGGGTTGGTTATACTTTATCAAAAACAGAAAGACAATTCGTTGATCTCAACAACAACGAATGGTATCCTTCGCGCTGGGACAGAAGGCATGATGTAAGTTTTGTTTCAAGTGTAAAAGTATCTGATCGTGTTGAACTTGGATTTGTGTTTGTCTATGGAACAGGAAACGCGATTACTCTTCCCGTGGCTCGTTATTTCTACGAAAATCGTGTAGTAGATATTTATGGGCAAAGAAATGGTTTCCGCATGGCGCCTTACCACCGCGCCGACATATCGTGCACGCTTTACCCCAAAAAATATATCAAGAAAAAAACCGAAGATGGTAAGATTGAAGTAGAATTGAAAAAGAGAAAAATTGAGAGCAATTGGAATTTCTCTGTCTACAATCTTTACAATAGAATGAACCCATACTTCATCTATTTCGGCAATGATCTAAGTGAAGCGGGCGTTCTTGAAATCAAGGCATATCAAGTTAGTCTATTCCCCATCCTTCCCAGCGTGACCTGGAATTTCAAGTTTTAATGAAAAATCTAGGTTACCTCAACAAGTACTTTTGGAAATACCGTGGACGTTTGTTCATGGGCTTCTTTTTTATTCTACTTGCGAATATTTTTAATGTCTATGCTCCTATCATCGTAGGCGAAGGAATTGACTTTTTAGCTGAATGTATTCGTGTTGTTCCTTCACTTAAAGACGGGAGCCAAACATCCGCATCCGTGCCATCGCCCTATTCCTATCAAGTAATACAATCGTGGTTTGGCAACAACGACACAACCATAGCACTAGATAGTATTTCATACACTGGCACTATTGTGAAGATAGCCGTGTATTTGGCTATTGCCTATTTTGTTTTTTACATCATCAAAGGAATTTTTCTCTTCTATCAACGCCAAACCATCATCGTGATGTCACGATACATTGAATATGATTTGAAAAATGAAATCTATGATCACTATCAAAAACTCGACATGAGTTTTTATAAAAGAAATAGAACAGGCGATTTGATGAATCGCATTAGCGAAGATGTGAATCGTGTGAGAATGTACTTGGGTCCAGCAATTATGTACACCATCAATCTCGTTATTTTGATTGTAATGTGCGTTGTGGTAATGTGGCGAATTGATGCAGAATTGACCTTGTACACCCTGTCTCCTTTGCCCTTCATGATGATTGCCATTTTCTATGTTAGCACTGTCATCAATAAAAAAACAGAAAAAGTTCAAGCGCAACAATCTAAACTATCCACTATGGTTCAAGAGACTATGAGTGGTATTCGCGTCTTGAAGGCTTTTGGAAGAGAAAAATACTACACGGATGTTTTCACCCAAGAAAGTAACGATTACAAAAAGAAACAACTTGATCTTGTAAAAGCAGATTCGCTCTTTATGCCTGTAATCGCCATTCTCGTTGGACTCAGCACTATTCTAACTGTTTATATCGGTTCAAACAAAGTGATTGCCGGCGGCATCACTTACGGTGTCATTATACAATTTGTATTTTATGTCAACCAACTTACTTGGCCGTTTGCCAGTGTGGGCTGGGTTACAAGCTTAGTGCAAAAAGCAGAAGCAAGTCAGGCTCGTGTAAATGAGTTTTTGGCGACAGAGCCCGAAATTAGGAACAGGGAAAGTGATAAGCCAACAAATATTGAAGGCATTATTGAATTCAAAAATGTCAATTTCACTTATCCGGACTCAGGCGTTGAAGCATTGAAAAATGTTTCTTTCACCATTCAAAAAGGAGAAAGAGTTGCTATAATCGGAAAAACAGGCAGCGGAAAATCAACGATTGCTCAATTGATGCTTCGCATGTTTGACCCAAACACAGGAAGTATCTCCATTGATGGAATAGATATCAAAAAACAAAATCTATATTCCATCAGAAAAGCTATTGGTTATGTTCCGCAAGATGTATTTTTATTTTCAGACACCATCAATAGCAACATTGGTTTTGGACTCGAAAATCAAGATGAAGAAATAATCAAGCAGGCTGCAAAAGATGCTGACGTTTACCAAAACATTATTGACTTTCCAAATCAATTTGAAACGCTTCTTGGCGAGCGCGGAATCAATATCAGCGGTGGTCAGAAGCAACGAATATCAATCGCCAGAGCCATTGCCAAAAATCCAAACATTCTTCTTTTCGATGATTGTCTATCCGCAGTTGACACAGAAACAGAAGAACACATTCTCTACGCATTGGATCGAATAATGGAGAATAAAACAAGCATTGTTATTTCACACCGCATCTCATCACTAAAAAATGCGACGCGCATTCTTGTGCTCGACAAAGGAAGCCTTATCGAACAAGGAAGCCATGACGAGTTGATAAAGATAGATGGCCTATACGCCTCGATGTATCGACGTCAGAGCATAAATGAAAAAGAACTTTAGTCGCAGATTGTTGCAAAATGAGCGATAAATAAAATGAAATCTGAAACGTTGACAATGCCATCTTGATTAAAATCTCCAGAGCAACCAGACGTACATTCATACTGTTGGTTCAGGACTACGAGATCAGCAGTTCCCACTACTCCATCGCCTGTTAAGTCGGCACAAAAAACAACACTTTCAGTCACGCTAAGTGAGGCATCTCTGCGAAAAGACTGAAACTCACCAGAAGCTATTACTTGAAAATCAAAATCTCCGAGAGTGCCTTCTGGTGCAGTAATTGAAAATGAAACAGAACTTGGTGCTGTCACATCATTTGCTTCCCAATCTACAGTGAAATCTTGAGGCAAGCCTTCTATTTCAAAATGAATGGGTCCAGCAAAACCTTCTGCTACTATCGCTTGATAAAAGGCGGGAATTCCATTCGAAACACTCTGTGATTGAGGAGTGACATTCAAAAAATTCAACTGCAGCAAGAACATACCATTGTCAATATCAGTGACAGGAATAATACCGCTTGCGAAGTAGGGATAATTCATCCATTGGCCGTCAAAAACATTATCATCATTTGTTGGATAATGATCGAAATATGCAACTTCCTGAAGCTCCAAAGTTTCGATGCTAGTAACATCAATAACCCTTAATCCAGCAGTATAATTAGATTGATAAGAAAGATTGTCTATGATATACTGGTTGTGGTCGACTGCCGCAGTAGGACCATTAAAATCTCCAAGATATTGGGGCGCGTCAAGATTTTCCACATTCCAAATCAGTGTTCTTGTATTAGAATAAATGTTATAGTATTCATCCAATTCATCATCCATTAAAAGGTATTTTCCATCTTCCGTAAGCCAACCTTGATGACAATATGCAGAACCGGGATAACCTGTGATAGAAACGGTTGTTACATCGCTAGGATCAGTTGCATTGACAATAGTAAGATTTGCAGGATTATTTCCATTATAACAAAATACAATAACATCTCCCTGATAGTCGGGATCAGGTCCGTTGTACGTCAATACCTGCGCCTCGTGAGTGTAGCCATCCAGATCATAACTGCCTGCAAGAAAGGGAGTCAATGGATTATTGATATTTAGAATATGGAGTCCACCAGAAAAGGTATTCGTGCCGCATGCGTAGAGCATTCCCGTTTCCTCGTGAATCACTAGCGTATGACATTTTCCAAATCCGGCGTAGTGCGCATCTTCTGTGAAAATTTCTGGAGAGTTCGCTACATTGCGAAGTCTTGTCAAATCGAACACTTGCAATCCGTGGCCACTTGCTTCACTTCCCACGAAAATGTAATTATTAAACGTTCTGAGCGTGCGCCATAAAGAGTTTGAAGTGTGTGATGGCAATCGACCTAAATAGAAAGGTTCCAATGGGTTTGAAATATCAAAAAAAGCAACGCCGTTTGAGGCTCCTAAAAGGACATATTCTTTTCCATCCAACGGATCAGTCCAACCCCACACTTCGTTAGTGGTGGTGGAGGCTGTTCCGAAAACTGTTGGAGGCACATGCGACCAAAAATCAATATTCTCACAGGCGTACCCAGACGCTAGACCGGCATCGCAAGGTGTTTGAGCTTTAACCGTGAAAGAAAAAGCAGCTAAAACAGACAAAATAATTAATTTGCGCATCTCACAAAGATAATGAACCTCTAGCCCTCGAAAACTGTTATATCAATATGAAAATTTTAATCAGCGGTGGTAGTGGTTTGGTGGGCACCAACCTCATCTCAAAGCTTACTTCTAAAGGGCATTCGATAGTTAATCTTACAACCAATCCCAAAAAGGTTGGAAAGAAAGAAAACATTTCCAATGTTTATTGGAACCCAGCGAAGGGAGAAATCGATAATTCATGTTTAGAAAATATTGACGCTGTAATCAATTTAGCAGGATTCAATATTTCAAACAAATGGTCTGAAGCCAATAAGAAAGAGATGATTGATAGCAGGGTAGAATCTACAGCTTTGCTTGTAAAGGCTGTTTTAGAGTCATCTTCTAAACCCAGCGTTTTCATTAGCACATCAGCGTCTGGATATTATATTGCCTCTCCGAATGCTATGACAGAAGAAAGTCCAGCTGGAGAAGATTTTCTGTCCAATATGTCCAAACTCTGGGAAAAAGAAACAGAAGCGCTCAACCAATCAAGTATTCGTAAAGTTATTTTTAGAGTTAGTGTAGTTATTGATAGGAATGATGGTGCTGTTGGAAAAATGCTTCCCTTTTTCAAACTCGGATTAGGCGCAGCAATTGGAAGCGGAAAACAAATGATGAGTTGGATTCATTTAGACGACTTAACCAATATGTACATTCACGCTCTAGAATCAAACATCAGCGGCGCATTTAACGCCACGGCGGATATCCAATGTACCAATAAAGAATTTTCAAAAGCATTATCTAAAGCTTTAAACCGACCTTTCTTTTTACCCAATATTCCAAAATTCGTTTTACAAATTCTCTTCGGTGAAATGTCTATACTCCTATTTCAAGAGCGAAATTTGTCGAATCAAAAAATCAAATCAACAGGGTTTACATTCAAATACCCTAACATTCAATCTGCACTTAATTCGATATTTCAGAAATGAAAAAAGAAGTGACTATATTTTGGTTCAGAAGAGATCTTCGCTTAGAAGATAACGCTGGATTGTGGGCTGCATTGAAGTCTGGAATGCCAGTATTGCCCATTTTTATTTTTGATAAAAATATCCTGAGCAAACTCGAAAATCGAATGGATGCTCGAGTTACATTTATACATCAGCAGATCACAAGATTGAATGAAGAACTTTCGCAATATGGATCGACGATGCGTGTGTTTTATAGCACTCCCAAAGAAGTTTACGAAGACTTAGCGCAAGAGTTCAATATAGCTCAAGTATGGACGAATAGAGATTATGAGCCTTATGCGCAGAAGCGGGATCAAGAAATTTTCACATTCCTAAAATCAAAAAATATAGATTTTAAAGGGCTAAAGGATCATGTCATTTTTGAGAAAGAAGAAGTCTTGAAAGACGACGGAAAACCTTACACGATATACACTCCTTACAGCAGAAAATGGAAAGCCCATCTAAAACCTTATCACTACAAGGCTTATCCTACGTTGAAATACAAAAGCAATTTCATTCAACTAAAAAATATCACTCCCCCGACTCTCGCAGAAATGGGATTTGAGCAATCTGCTTGCGAGTTCCCCACTTTGGAAGTGAATAAGGACATCATTACGAAGTATGAATTGACACGTGATATTCCATCGATACGAGGAACAACGAGATTGAGCTTGCATTTGCGATTCGGCACTATAAGTATTCGACAGTTAGTAGAAGTTGCATTGAAGACAAGCGAAAAATGGTTGAATGAACTTATTTGGCGAGATTTCTACCAAATGATAATTATTCATTTTCCATACACCGTTGATGGTGCTTTCAAACCAGCCTACGACCGTATTGAATGGGATAACAATGCGGAGCTTTTTGAAAAATGGTGTAAGGGAAAAACAGGCTATCCTATAGTTGATGCCGGCATGCGCGAACTAAACGAAACCGGATTCATGCACAACAGAGTTCGAATGGTTGTTGCTAGTTTTCTCACAAAACATTTGCTAATTGATTGGAAATGGGGTGAGCGTTATTTTGCAGAAAAACTTCTAGACTTTGAGCTAGCGAGTAATATTGGTGGATGGCAATGGGCTGCAGGTTGCGGGTGCGATGCGGCTCCCTATTTCCGTATTTTCAATCCTACCAGTCAAATGGAAAAGTTTGATAAAGAGAAAAAATACATCCGCAAATGGGTGCCCGAATATGGCACCCCCCTTTATACGAAACCAATCGTCGATCATGTGTTTGCACGCAATAGATGTCTTGAAGTTTTCAAAAAAGCATTAAAGGAACAATAAATAGAATGTCGCACTAACTTTGAACCATGTTAGACACCATGCGAAATCTCAAAGTTGTAGATATTTCCTCCGTTTTGGCGGGACCTTCCGTGGGTATGTTTTTCGCTGAATTAGGAGCGAAAGTCATAAAATTTGAAAACCCAAAAACAAAAGGTGATGTTACGCGTTCGTGGCGCACAAAAAATGAATCCGCAGATTCTCCTGTGAGCGCATACTGGTCAAGTATCAATTACGGCAAAGACATTTTGATGGTGGACATTTCTTCTTCAGAAGGACATCAAAAATTGATGGAATTATTATCGGATGCGGATATCCTAATTTCCAATTTCAAACATGGCGACGATGTGAAATTTAATATCACTTACGAATCGCTTTCTTTCCAATTTCCAAAACTGATTTGTGCATCCATTAGCGGATACACTTCAAATCCCGATCGCATTGCCTACGATGTAGTTTTGCAAGCTGAAACAGGGTTTATGCATATGAATGGCGCTGTTGATGGTGGTCCAGTAAAAATGCCTGTTGCTCTTATTGATATACTAGCTGCGCATCAATTGAAAGAAGGAATACTCTGTGCTTTGCTTGAAAGAGAAAAAACAGGAAAAGGAATGTTGGTCAACTGTTCTCTTGAAAAAGCGGGGCTAGCTTCATTAGTAAATCAATCAGCCAACTACTTGATGACGGGAGCCGTGGCTCAACGTGCAGGATCATTGCATCCCAATATTGCTCCTTATGGCGATATGTTTAAATGCGCAGATGGCAAATACATTGTACTAGCTATTGGCAGTGACAAGCAATTTGCAGAACTAACTTCTATACTAGGTATACCCGAACTTTCTACCCAAGATCTATTCATTAATAATATATCGCGGCTTCAAAATAGAGAGGCGATGGATATTGAATTGGCTAAAGCTTTCGTTCAAAAAAAATCCAATGAATGGATGAGTATATTCATTCAAAACAATGTCCCCGCCGGAGCAATAAAAGACATGGAAGAAGTGATAAATAGTGAGGTTGCCCAATCTATGATTTTGGAAGAAAATGTCGAGGGGCAAATAACAAAGCGACTTAGTTCTGTTGCCTTTACGACTAAGCAGGAATCTTAATTTCGTAAATCTTGTTTGATTTATTTTTCAAATAGGATTGACGAAGCCAAGGATTGTAGAGCTTTAACGTTTTGTAGTTGATTCCATTTTGTTGCGCATAGGCAGCGAAATCCTCCACCCCTTGACTCAAGGTAATAGTTTTTGAATTCAAGGGAGTATACAAATCTGTAGGACGCACTACGAAGCCGTATTTATCGGCATTATTCATCAATTCTTTTATCGCTAAAATTCTGAAGACGTAGCGCGCAGTTTCTTCATTAAGCAATAACTGATAATAGTCCTTGCTTCCTTGACGATCTGCTTGTTTCTGCACTCCACCCATACCCATGTTGTATGATGCTGCGACTAATGACCATGTCCCAAAGCGAGCGTAAGCATCTTTGAAATAAGCGCAGGCAGCTCGGGTACTTTTTTCAACGTGGTATCTTTCATCCACTTCATCATTTACTTCGAGACCATACTGAGTTGCGGTCTCCGGCAGAAACTGCCAGAAACCAACGGCACCGCTCGGAGAAGTGGCATTTATGAAACCACTTTCAATCAGTGCTAAATATTTGAAATCATCAGGAATTCCTTGCTCTTTCAAAATAGGTTCGATTACCGGAAACCATCGGTAAGCTCGTTTTATAGAAAGGAGCGTGTTCGAATGCCAATAAGTATTCACAAGCATTTCACGATCAAATTTTTCAGCCACATCCCATTGTTCTAGTGGAGCTAATTCACCGCAGAAATCCGCCTTTTCAGGAAGAGGGAGTGAAAAAATACGATAGCGTTCGTTGACGTGTTTGATATAAGCTTCGTTTTCTTCTTTGCCTGGTTTTGAAGATGTAACCCAAGAAGAAATGAGAAGCACTACAACTGCCGCAGCAGCGCCAATTACACCAGAGAGCCAATAAACACGAGCATTATTCATCTTGCGAAGTTATAAATCAAAGGTCGGAATTATCAGATAAGTTCCAACACACTTTTCACCAAGTTAAGCGCAATAAAAATTAGAATAAACGAAAATAAAAGGGATGCCCCATCACCGATGAGTTGGGCATAATTCCGACCATGCGAAAGCAACATCGCACAGATTGCCGCGAGAAAGACCATGGCAAGAAAAATCTCAGTCCCATAGAATAAAGACATTACAAAAAGGCAAATAGAAACGATGATAAGAATTGCTTTGTTGAGGTTTAGCTTAATAATACCGAGTGTGCCTAGAAGGTAGGCAATTGTGCCGACAATACCGAAGATAATTTCGAGCGTATCAAATGAAAAATACGGAGCATCCTTTTGAAGGACTGCGGTGGCAAATGCAAAAAAGACAAAGAAGTCACCCGTCTTTTCTTTTTTCCAAGTATATTTTTTTGCAAGCTTGTTTAGGAGAAAAAGCACAGCCCAAAACACCAATGCATAAATTGCTATTACTATGATTCTAGCGACCAGCATTAACCGAAAAAGACATCTTGGTATTCCGAGAAATGTCGCGCAGCTTGGTCTTTTTCAGAGATAGTGGGATTGTCTATTTCCCAATCAATGCTGAGTGCTGGATCATTCCACAACATTGAACGATCGTTTTCTTTACTATAATAGTTGGTGCATTTGTAGGCAAAAATGGTATCATCTTCAAGCACACAGAAACCATGAGCAAATCCTTCGGGAACGAAAAGCTGGGTTTTGTTTTCAGAAGAAAGAATAATCTTGAAATGTTGACCGAACGTAGGTTGGTTATGACGAAGATCGACTACAACATCCAGCACAGCGCCTTTTACCACTTGTATAAGTTTCGCTTGACTTTTGGGAGGTATCTGGAAATGAAGGCCTCGCAATACTCCTTTCGAAGACATACTTTGGTTATCCTGCACAAAGGTGAGGTTCATTCCAGTCTCAACACGAAATCTTGACTCATTGAATGACTCAAAAAAGTAGCCCCTTTCATCAGCGAAAATATTCGGCTGAATAATTAGAAGATCTTTGAAGTTCGTTTTCTCGATTTTCACAAAAGCCAATTTTGAGATTCTACAAGCTACTAAATATAGTTACAAGCAGCAAAATACTTGTTACAAGGGTGACAACAGGTGTTACGTCGTTTAGAGCTTCTGATCCCAAATTTTGAGTAGACTCAACATAAATCACATCGCCATTTTGAACAATCATGTTCGCCATGTCGACTCCTTGAATGGTCGAAAGATCAATTAGATAAACAAGATTATCGTCTTTAGTGCGACGAATAACTTTGATTTTAGCAGCATTTGCGCGTGCACCAAGTCCTCCTGAGAGGGCTAATGCCTCTACTAATCTGATATTGTTATTTTCCAACGGCACAACTTTGGCTGCACCGCCCAGTCCATTAAATACGATCACCCTTCTATTGATGACTTTTGTAATGCAAAAGGGATTCACGAATTGTGTCTGAAACTTTTCCTCAACATTTTTTTGAAATTCTTGAATTGTAAGCCCCTGCGCTTGAATGCGACCAAGAATCGGCAGTTCGACGAATCCATCTGATTCGACCAAGAAAGACACCGTGCTTTCCATGGTCACCATCATTCTTTCACGACTAGAGGTCGTTTCAAATACAATTGCTCCTTCATTTGTAAAGACGGCAACGTTTAGCAGATCGCTTGGCGAAATTTTAAACTCCTTGTTTGTAGAGTCTAGTAACGGAACATCATAGGTGTATTCAATATCCGTTTTGAACATAAAATCTTTGTTTACCGAGCAAGAGGTAGCAAAGACCACGAAAATGAAGAGTGAAAAAACGCAACGAAGCATGATATTATGTAATATTTATCAAGTTCAAAGGTAAGCAATCCTTTGTATCATTCCTTCACCGATATTTGTAGAATGAATAGCACGGAAAGCAAGAAAACTGTTGTCATAGGAGCTAGTCCAAATCCAGAAAGATACGGCTACATAGCCACTGAAAGACTTGTTAATCAAGGCATTGAGACAATACCCTTGGGAATAAAAAAAGGAAATATAGGCCAATTGGTTATTCTAAATGACCGCCCTTCAGTAGAAGATGTACACACCGTTACTTTGTATTTGAATCCAAAAAATCAAGAGGACTGGTATCAGTACATTCTATCCC
This sequence comes from Flavobacteriales bacterium, assembly GCA_044239235.1. Classification (GTDB taxonomy): domain Bacteria; phylum Bacteroidota; class Bacteroidia; order Flavobacteriales_D; family Sanyastnellaceae; genus JAIXWP01. The sequence goes on along the minus strand of JBIIBU010000028.1, from coordinate 2,129 downwards.
TTCATCCGAAAAGGATCATTTTCAATCCGGGAACCGAGAATCCTTATTTTGCAGAGCGAGCCAATCAGGTGGGAATAGCGACAACAGAAGCATGCACCTTAGTGCTGCTTGCCTCTAATCAGTACTAACCATCGTTCACTAATGATTACTGCTGAAGATATCTATTTGCGTCCAGTCTCGATGCGAGACTTTCGCACTATTCTAGAATGGGAAAACAATCCGGAATTTTGGCCCGTGACAGGAACTCCCGGCCCATTTTCAGAAGAAGATATCGAAGAGTTTATTCGAACAAGTGGAAACATATTTTCTCATAATCAAATGAGATGGATGATCTGTTCAAAAAGGGATGATCAAGCCATAGGCGCTCTTGATGTGTTCGAATACAAAGCAAATGAAAAATCGGCTGGCCTAGGTATAATGATAGCTGAAAATAGAAACCGTAAACGTGGATTTGCCCACCAAGCTATTTCCGCATTCTGTAAGTTTGCTTTTGAAACACTTCGTTTAAATTCGCTTCATTGCATGGTGCATTTGGATAATGTTTCAAGTATCAAATTATTTGAAAAAAATAATTTTCAAGCAAAAGGTGTTTCATATTTCAAGAATAAAAAAACCATTCGATATCAACTCGACACTGAAGACAAATGAAAAAAACTATCATTATCATAGGCCTTGCTATACTTGCTATTTCATTAGCATTGCTTAGTGTGTTCTTCAGTGCCAATACAAAAATTGGTCATTTCAGAAATCCGAAAAAGGCAATTTACATTCAAAATGAAATTTCATTTGAGCAATTTATCGAGCAGATGATTGCAGATTCTATTATCGAAACAGAAGATGACCTTTCATTGGTTACCAAAATCAAATCATTCAAGTCACCCAAACCTGGTCGATATATCGTAAAAAAAGGAATGAAAGCATCTGATTTTATTTCGATGCTTAGAGCAGGAAATCAAAGTCCATTAATGGTGAAAGTAGATGGAGTGCGTACAATTTACCAAATGGCTGGCAACCTAGGCAAACAGCTGCGAGCGGATTCTCTTGCCTTTCTAAAAGCGATGACCAATCCAGAATTATTGTCGAAATATGGCTTAAATGAATTCACCGCGAGTTCACTCATTTCTCCCAATACTTACGAGTTTTTCTGGACCATTACTCCAGAAGAATTTGTCGCTAAAATGGAAGACAAGTACAATACCTATTGGAACGAAGAAAACAAAGCTGCGGCTGCTAAATTAGGTTTAACGCCAGCGGAAGTTGCAACATTAGCATCGATTGTAAAGGGCGAAACAGTAAACAATTCTGAGGCTCCAAAAATTGCAGGTCTTTATTTAAACAGACTTAAGATCGGAATGAAACTTCAAGCAGATCCTACCGTAACTTTTGCTTCCAATATGAAAGGTGCAAAACGAGTAAAACTCGATGGTGACAGGATAAAATCCCCTTATGACACATACCAAAACGCTGGATTGCCGCCAGGGCCCATTTTCTTTACTGAGGAAATTTATTTAGATGCCGTTCTTCATGCAGAGAAACACAACTATATATATATGTGTGCGCAACCAAGAGGAACAGGATTTCACGATTTCACGACCAACCTAAATGATCATTCAGCCTATGGTCGCGTTTATCGCAAATGGCTTGACTCAATAAATATAAAATAGAATTTATTGTTCGAACCATTGGTCAATCTTGCTCTGAATTTCATCCAACCCAACTGAACGGGCCACAAGATCATCCATACCTGAATCAAGGAGGTTCTTCTTATCTCTTCCTTCTTTGTCGCTCATTCCAATTACAACTGGCATTACAGCGGCATTGCTTATTTTCCGGATCTTCTTCACTGTCTCTATTCCAGTAATCCCAGTCAAGTCGGAATCTACTAGGAGCAAATCGAACTTGCCGTTTCCTGCCTTTTCAATCGCATCCTTGCCATTGCTCACTGCGGTGCACTCATGTCCAAGAAGGCGCAAGTTCTTTTCTGCAACAGCTCTCGTAAGGTCGTTGTCGTGAGCGATCAATATTTTGAGTTGATTCTTATTGAAATCACCTTGATGATTTCCTGTTTTGCTTACCAAAGGAGTATTACCTTTTTTGAGCATTAATATAGTTTCAAGCAAATTGTTTTG
>JBIIBU010000036.1:0-12462 GCA_044239235.1 Flavobacteriales bacterium | reverse complement strand
CGTTATAATATTCATTATTATTTTGAAGGAGTGCCCCCGTGGAATTCGTTACTAAAATTATTGGTAGTTCCTTCGAAGTGTATTTGTCTCGAATTTTTTCGGCCAATGACACACCGTCTATCTTAAGAAGCTTCTCATCGAGAATACAAAGATCGAACTTGTTCAAATTATCAATCATTTCAACTACGAGATCAGGACTATTAAAAGGTATAGCCTGAACTCCCCAAATAGAAAGTTGCTTTACCAATATTTTAAGACCTGTTCTATTCTCATCAACTACCAATACTTTCAGACCTTTGAGTTCAGCTACTTCTTTTATGTTAATGGTATCAGTCGTTTCGGCAATTACCGTAAAGCTAAATACACTACCAACATTTTGTGTGCTTTCAACCCAAATTCTGCCTCCCATTTTATCTACCAATTGTTTGCTTATTGCAAGACCAAGACCAGCTCCACTTTTGTGAGCGAAGTTTTGATCTTCCTGAGGCGAAAATGAAGTAAACAATCTTCTTTGTGCATCTTCAGAAATTCCAACTCCAGTATCTTTCACACTAAATTTCATCTGAACGAATCCTAATTCAGTATTCAATAATTCTACTTTAAATAATACCTCCCCGCTATCAGTCCATTTTATTGCATTCGTAATCAAATGCAAACAAACCTGCCTTATTCTTCTTTCATCTTGAACTACAGTTGCAGGCAATTTCGAATCAATATCAGTCAATAGCTCTATGCGCTTTTGTGAAGCCAACGGCTTCATAAGATCACTAATCTGTTCTATAATCTCTATAATTGAAAAACTAGCTTTCTCTATTTCGAAATTGCCTGAATCCAATGTTGCATGATCAAATATATCATTAATGATATCTAGCAATTGAACGGCTGAAGTCTTTACATTCTTTACATATTGAAACTGTTCATTGTCGAGCTTTGTTTTATGCAATAGATCGGCCATGCCAATAACCCCATTCAAAGGCGACCTCATTTCATGGCTCATGTTCGAGAGAAATTCCGCTTTTGCATCCTTTGCTTTATCCAACTCTAAAGAGATATGTTCTTTGACTTCTTCTGCCTCTTCCCCCTTTCTTAAAATTGGTCTAAGCAATAGCAGATAACCAAGAATTAGTACAACCGCTCCTGCGAGTGCTATTATGAGTAGTATAATAGTGTGTCCTTGTAAACTAGAATCGTATTCAACGGTCAATTGGCCAGAAACGTCATTCATCGAAGAAGCGTAGCTATTGAGCAAAGGAACAAGTTCAAGAATCAACTTTTGATCCCATACTTTTTTATTATGAATCAATTCCGCTACTTTCTCATAGCATTGAACGAAATAAGGAGAAGCATTTTGAAGCTTGTTATGCAGCTCCCGAGAAATATCAGAAGAAGTTCCATAGACTGCATCTCCATATGAAAGTGCTTTTTGAGCTCCATCCCATTTGGAAAGCAACATTTGAAAATCATGAACCTCGGTATCCGATATCGGCTGATTGTTTTGCGTTTGAAGTTTGAAGAGTGCGATAGAACTTAATTCATATGCAATTGCCTTTTGACGCGTCGATACACTAACGCTTGCCGCATACTCATTCGCTAAAATATGGCTGCTCCGAACAGTTGCTGCCGCAAATCCGACAACAGTTGTCACTATAAGAATAAAGCCAAATACTCGTAAACGTAAACTGTTAATCATAACTGCATTCTTCTCCTCGAAAATGATTCGGAATTCGAAGATACGAAATTATTAGTGATACCAAGCAAGTTAGGCATGCTCCGCGGCAACTGCTGCATTTATACAAGCTAATATTGTAAGACTATTATTTTTTGTGATAAAGCAATCCAAACATCATCAACATGTTTACAAGGATCTAAGCATTCTCAACTATATTTATATTTTCACATGAGTAGCATGTTTCGTTTGACATCAAAACTTCCAACCATTCTTTTTACAATTGCTTTGCTTTTTTGCATGCATCAAAATGTGTGCGCGCAAAAAACCGAAACAAGCGAAGTCAATTTCAAATCAAGAAAAATAAAGCTGGGCATTATCGCAGCCGCTGGATTAGGCTCAAGCTACTACGCGCTGAATAATTTGTGGTATGCTGATTACCCAAGAAGCCCTTTACATTCTTTTAACGACAACGGAGAATGGCTCCAGATGGACAAAGTAGGGCATTTCGCATCGTCTTATCATCTAGGAAAAATTGGTTTTGAAACTTTTCAATACTGTGGTTTCAATTATAACACTTCTCTTTTTTTAGGAGGAAGTGCAGGTCTAATTTTTTTATCCGGCATAGAAATTTTAGATGGCACAAGTGCGCAATGGGGATTTTCTTGGGGTGATCAAATTGCAAATTCATCGGGAACAATTCTTTTCATGTTACAAGAAAAATTTTGGAAAGAACAACGCATCACAATGAAATTTTCATTCACAAATTCAAGTTATGCAATGTTCAATTCTGATCAATTAGGTCGTAATTTTCAACAACGACTTTTGAAAGACTACAACGGACAAACATATTGGGCATCATACAACATATCATCGTTTCTCTCGTCTGACGCGGCTTTCCCGACGTGGATGAACATTGCAATTGGTTATGGAGCGACTGAAATGACGAGTGCGAAAAACATTGTGAATAGTGTTAATAATTTTCAACGCACGCGTGAATTCTATTTATCATTTGATGCAGATTTGACTAAGATAAAGTGGCCGAGAAAATGGATGAAGACCACAGCACAAATTTTAAGCTTCATCAAAATTCCAGCGCCAACTTTTGAAATGCGGAGTGACGGAAAAGTGAAAATGCACGCATTGTTTTTTTAGAACTAAAACTTTTGAGCTGCGTAAAAGCATCTCGAAAAACAGACATAAAAATTTAGAAAACAAATCAACCGTTACTAAAATGAAAACAAAGTCAAAATCAGCGGCAGCTCCAAAAGCTGCTAAGAAGGCAGCTAAGAAAGCTCCTGCAAAGAAAGCTGCTAAAAAAGCTGCTCCTAAGAAAGCTGCTAAAAAAGCTCCAGCGAAGAAAGCTGCTGCTAAGAAGGCTGCTCCTAAGAAAGCTGCTGCTAAAAAAGTTGCTAAAAAAGTAGCTAAGAAAGTAGCTCCTAAGAAAGTTGCTAAAAAAGCTCCAGCGAAAAAAGCTGTTGCTAAAAAAGCTGCTCCTAAGAAAGTTGCTGCTAAGAAAGTTGCTAAAAAAGCTGCTCCTAAGAAAGCTGCTAAGAAAGCTCCAGCGAAGAAAGCTGCTGCTCCAGCATCTTCTAACTAATCGACTGACGATTGAAATTAAAAAGCCCTCTTCGAGGGCTTTTTCTTTTTCTAGTATTTCGTAATTGCTTCTTCTCTCTCTATTACTTCCAAACAAAGTTCACCACAGCTGGTAAGTGATCACTATAACCACCTTTATAATCATCTCCCACATAAGTGCGATTCGGACGAGCTACTCCTTGACTGTCTTTAAACAACAGAACTTCATCTTTCACAAATCGTGCAGAGCCAGTCTCAGCCGCTGTCCATCCTTTGTTCGCATCAATCCAATTGAACGATACCATCACCTGATCAAGTGCTCCCCATTCTCCCTTGTACCAATAAGATCCACTTCCATTACCATGCATCGATGCCATCAAATTAAACATTGAACCTGTTCTGTCACCGCGTGCACCCAATGTCTCAGTTATACTTTTATTATCTGGATGATCATTGAAATCTCCCATGCACAAAACTTTAGCATTTGCGTCTTTGGAAAGAATAGAATCAATCTTCGATTTCAAAACTGTAGCAGCCGTAATTCTATTCACCTCTGATTTTTCTTGACCACCAGAACGACTTGGCCAGTGATTTACAAAAATGTGTAGATCTTCTCCGTTCGATTTTCCTTTCACATAAAGAATGTCTCTCGTATTTGGATCTTCAACTGATGGAAGCGTTACTTTATAGGATGTAGAAGATTCTACTTTGAAAAGATCCTTCTTATATAATAAAGCCACATCAATCCCTCTTTCATCAGGACTGTCCTGATGAATAATGGAATATCCTGCAGACTTAATTCGCTCCATAGAAAGCAAATCTTCAAGCACTCTTTTGTTTTCAATCTCACACAAACCAAGAATGTCTGGAAACTTTGCGTCCATTAATAGAAGCGCATCAATGGTATGATCCAACTTTACACGGTAGCGATCTGCTGTCCACTGATACTTGCCTGTAGGAGTAAAATCGTCATCATTAATCTTAGGGTCATTGTCCGTATCAAAGATGTTTTCGACATTGTAAAAACCAATTTGCAAACTGTTGTCCGCTCCGGTTGATGTCGTATCGGCGACCTTTGTTGTATCCTTGCAAGAGGCACTCCATAAAATAATGGCACTGATTGTCCATATAAACGCACTAAATCTCTTCATGATGTTGTGAAATTTTTTGCAAGATGCAACGAATACTGCAATATTCTTCTATCTACATTTGACCCCAACATGAAGTTTATACTATATATATATGTAATCCTTTTCCTTTTCGGCTGCTCTGTCAGTCAATCGGACGAGTCGAATGTCTTCCGATACAACGAAAGCAATGGCATTACTTCCCTTGATCCAGCCTTCGCTCGCGACCTCGAAATCATGTGGGCGACCAATCAGCTTTTCGATGGTCTTGTTGAAATGAATGAAAAACTAGAGGTCGTTCCATGCATCGCAAAAAGTTGGAACATCTCCGAAGATGGAAAGACCTATACCTTTATAATAAGAGATCGTGTCTACTTCCATTCCTCGCCACTTTTTGTTGATTCTACAAAAAGAGAAGTTACAGCTCACGATTTTGAATATAGTTTTTCAAGAATTATCAATCCAACGTTAGCATCACCTGGGTCGTGGATATTTTCTAAAGTAGACACTTCTTTCAATAAAGGTTTTGAGGCGCCCAACGATTCAACTTTTATTATTCATCTCAAAAATCCCTTTCAGCCTTTTCTCGGAATGCTATCCATGCAATACTGCAACGTCGTTCCGAAAGAAGTAGTAGAACATTATGGGGCAGACTTCAGATCTCATCCAATTGGAACGGGACCTTTTCGATTTGCTTTTTGGTATGAGAACATCGCTTTGGTCTTTCATAAAAATAAAAATTTCTGGCAAAAAGACGAGAGTGGAAATGCCCTTCCCTATCTCGATGCTATCAAAATTGATTTTGTAAAAGACATGTCTGTCGAATATCAAGGTCTATTGATGAACAAGTACGACTTCATGAGTGGTATTCATAATTCATACAAAGATGAGTTATTGAGCACACAAGGAGAACTGAATGATGCGTACAAAGACAAATTCAATTTTTACAAAATGCCTTTTATCAAAACCGACTACATCGGTTTTATGATTGATCCGAATTCAGAAGTAGCATCAACATCTCCCTTTTTAAATAGTAAGGTTAGAAAAGCAATCGAGTACGCCATTGATAAAAAAGAAATGGTGCGCTACTTAAGAAACAATACTGTGGTAGCCGCAGAGCAAGGCTTCATTCCTCCAGGATTGCTTGTGGAAGATTCGTTACTTTCAGAATTTAATATTGAAAAAGCAATGCAACTGTTGGATGAGGCTGGCTATCCAAAAGGAAAAGGGTTGCCCGAATTCACAATTTCGACAACTGGTGATTACGCGGATCTAATCGAATACATTCAACATAGTCTAAATAAAATCGGGCTCAATGTGAAAGTGCAAGTCATGCAAGGCGGAACTTTTCGAGAGGCGACATCAAAAGGACAACTTGCTGTATTTCGTAAAAGTTGGTTAGCCGATTATGCAGATCCAGAAAATTTCTTCAGTCTTTTCCTTACCGAAAATTTCTGTCCGAATGGTCCGAATTATTGTCATTATTCGAATACAGAATTTGACATACTATATAATAAGGCAATAACTACCTCATCGGAAGAAGAGAGAAATGCACTTTATAAAGAAATGAATCGTATGATTAGTGAGGAGACTCCGATGATTCCGCTCTATTATGATCAAGTATCTCACTTTGTTTCGAAATCCATTGAAAACTGGAATATCAATCCGATTAATTTGATTGATCTCAAAAAAGTGAGAAAGAAACGTTAGTTTTGACGGACCAAACAGACTACAGCGTGCTCAAGATAGATATGCATACCCACATCATGCCCAAAGATCTTCCCGATTGGACGAAGAAATTTGGATATGGAAATTTCATTCATCTCGATCATCACAGGCCTGGCTTTGCGCGAATGATGCAAGGTGAAAAGTTTTTTCGTGAAATCGAATCCAATTGCTGGGACGATGAATTACGCATCGGAGAATATCTCAAATTCGACACTCACGTTCAAGTAGTTTGCACAATTCCTGTTTTGTTTGCCTATTGGGCAAAGCCTGCAGATGGACTTGAAGTGGCGCGCTTTCTAAATGATGATATAGTCAACACCATTCAGAAGCATCCAAAAAGTTATGTTGCACTTGGTACATTACCGATGCAGGATATTGATCTTGCAGTGCAAGAGCTTCATCGTTGTAAAGAATTAGGAATTCGCGGAATTCAAATTGGTAGCAATATCAATGGAAAGAATTTGAACGAGCCTGAATTCTATCCTTTGTGGAGCGCCCTTGAAGAATTAGATATGTGTGTGCTTGTTCACCCTTGGGAGATGATGGGTGAAAATGATATGAAAAAATATTGGCTGCCTTGGTTAGTAGGTATGCCAGCAGAAACCACTCGGGCTATTTGCTCCTTATTATTTGGTGGAATATTCGAGCGCTTTCCAAAAGTACGTTTCAACTTTGCACATGCAGGAGGTTCGTTCATTCCAACCATTGGTCGAATAGAACATGGATTCAATTGTCGACCTGACCTTGTCGCGATTGACAATCAAGTTCCGCCAAGAGATTACTTCGGACATTTTTGGGTAGATAGTGCAACGCACGATCCAGAACTTTTGCATTATGTATTGAAACATCAAGGATCGAAGCGTGTATCGCTTGGCACAGATTATCCTTTCCCTTTGGGAGATTTGGAGATTGGAAAATTCATTACAGAAATGGGACTGAGCCACGAAACGATTGAAGATATTTTCTGCAACTCAGCATTAGAATGGCTCGGAATGTCGAAGTCTGACTTCTAGTATTTACCAATCAAAATTACCATTAAACACGCGACTATTTCCAACACCATCAATGATGGTAAGTTCGAAATAATGCTTGCCAGCCGTGATGTATCGCTTGTCGAAATAATACATCAGTCGAGCAGTTTTTGCATCGTATTCCATCAGTGCCCATTTGCCATCAATGGTCGGAATGATTTGATCAACTCCAGAAAGCCCGTCACTAATTTTCACTGTAAATACACCGCGACCTTTCATGTTTGGCCCAAAATCCACATTGGTAATGCTAGGTTTTACTGTGTCAATCATTAAGCCGAAGAAGCCTAAATATGTTGGTTCCGCCTCGATGAAACCCTCTTTGTAAATACTGCCTTCTGCAGAAATTTTATTTTTATCTGGATCAAATCTTACAATCACCGCCTTGCTTCTCAAATTTTCAGGAACCTTTTGTGCATTGATTGCAAGTTTGAATTTGCTATGAATAGGTTCGTAAGCAGATGCAATTTTATAGGTTGGCGTGATGCTTTTTTCAATTGTTTTTGTTTCTTCAATTGTGAGATCCAAATCCTCATATAAAGTATATGCGGGCATTTCAATTTTCAATCGCTGATCGCTATACTTATTATCTTCTTCCCAATTCCACTTCGCGATAAACGCCTTTGGTGGCGAGGGTTTTGCTACAGCAGATGATAAAGATTGCACATCAAAATTCACCGTAGATTTATTCCCCATGATATCAATTACACGATATTCTATTTTATGTTTTTTTCCATCTTTAAAAGTGACAATTCCGTCATTTACGAGATTATCATAAATATCTAATGGGTTACCTGGAAGTCTGTAAGACCCATGAATTTGGCTTTTATCTTTTTTAAATTTCTCATAAATAGTATGAGCATTCATTGCTCGATTTGTCGCGAATTCCAATTTATCCATGCGCTGACCATAGACCTGAAGTCCATCAACGAAAAGTTCGATTCTGTAAATCCCACATTTATTCTCATTACCATTTAACATATCGCTCGTGTGAATAGCGAAACCAAAGTCACCATAGACGGTCGGTGCTGTGGTTGTTTTAAGAGCGCATGCTCCCGTATATGTTTTGGTGGGAAAGCTCAAAGGCACTTTACCTCCATTGACAGAAGAGGTGTCGTTCATTGGAACAATCCAAATTCCTGTAATGCTTGGTGCGATTTTGTCGGTGACCTGAAAACCGAATAACAATGGGTTGATGAGTTTCTCGGTTGAGGTTTCACGCACTTCAAAATGAAGGTGGGGTCCACCAGATCCGCCAGTATTTCCAGAAAGAGCCACGACCTCACCTTTGGTTACAGGCAATTCGTTGGGTTCAGGGAATAAGTCGACGCTAAAAGATTTCAGAAGGTACTGGTTGCGTTTTACGTATTCGTCGATTTTCGGAGAATAGGACTTCAGGTGACCGTAGAGTGTTGTGAAGCCGTTAGGGTGGGTAATGTAGAGGGCATATCCGTATCCAACGGCCGACACTTTGATTCGGCTGACATAGCCCTCGGCAGCTGAATAAATCTTAAGTCCCTCTTGCTGAGCGGTTTTGATATCGATTCCAGCGTGAAAATGGTTGGTTCGGAGTTCCCCGAAATTTCCAGCAAGGTTGAGGGGAATATCGAGAGGGGAACGAAAATAATCTTGGGGATAAGCCTGCTGGGCGAAAATGCCCAACGAGCTGAAAAGAACAAAAACGAGGAATGACAACACTTTCATGGCAATCTCACTATTAATCTGTGATTTACAAAAGTCAATCATCGCGCCGTTTTATTCATTACTACCTGATTTTGAAATATCAACATTAAAATTGAATAAATCGGGGGACGAACGTACCGATGAAAGCACTACATTTGGCTTCGATTCGTGGTAATTCAAAGCCATTTCTCATGACTCATACAGAGATCTTAAAACGCATAGAAGAAAAAATTGTCCGTTTGGGGGAAGCCAAACGCGATATTGAGCTTCAATACAATCGTCTGAAAGACGAGAATGATTCGTTGTATAAGATCAACCGTGAACTGTTGGGTCAGCTTGAGGAATTAGGTGAGAAGAACCGAGAATTGGAAAATACCCGCTCGTTGCAGCCGGTGGTGCAGGATGACTTCCGCACTTCCACTAAGCAGAGGATCAACGATCTGGTGCAAGAAATTGACGAATGCCTCGCATTGCTCAACAAATAACAACGCTATGAACGAAATTTCAATTAAAGTGAACATAGCAGGACGCGTTTACCCACTGACGGTAGACAGCGCCCAAGAGAGTGTTATCCGCAATGCAGAGAAGAAAATTGAAGAAAGTCTAGCAGTATTCCAGCAGAGCTACGCTGTAAAAGATAAACAAGATCTATTGGCTATGGCTGCCCTCCAGGTAGCATCAGCCCCACAACCCCAACCGGAAAAAGTGGTAGAAACAGTTGTAGAACGCGTAGAAATTGAGGTTCCAACCAATATCAATCCTGAGTTGAGCCAATTGGAAGCACTTGTAGACAGCTATTTGATTTAATCGTCTGTTCTTATTTCCCCCATCCTCGCGCACCCGATATCAGTGGATATCGGTAAAAATTAATTAATAAACAACAACAACATGGATTCAGTTTACATGGCTGTTGCTGCGTTAGTAGGTGTTCTTATCGGTGCAGGAGCTGCATGGTTCCTTCTCAATAGTGTATTGAATAAGAAGAAAGAAAACATACTCGCAGAAGCAGACAAAGAGGGAGAGACCATTAAGGAGAAAAAAATTCTCCAAGCCAAGGAGAAATTCTTGGAGATGAAGAGTGCACACGAACGCGAAGTGCAAGACAGAAACAAAAAAATTCAATCACGCGAAGACGGTCTTAAAAACAAAGAACGTGAAGCAGCGCAACAGATTGAACAATACAAGCGTAAAGAAAAAGACCTAGAAGGAACCAAAGAAAACCTTCAACGTCTTACTGAAGGCAATCAAAGAAGATCCAGCGAGCTTGAAAAGGCACACAACAAAGCTGTAACTCTTCTTGAAGACATTGCAAAAATGTCTGCAGATCAAGCCAAGGCAGCTTTGATGGAGCAATTGAAAGATGAGGCACGTAACTCTGCTGCATCTCAAATTCAAAACATCGTTGACGAAGCGAAGCTCAAAGCAAACCAGGAAGCTAAGAAAATCGTTATTCAGACTATCCAACGCACTGCGGTGGAACATGCTGTAGAAAATAGTGTTTCGGTATTCAATATCGAAAGTGATGAAATGAAAGGCCGTATCATCGGTCGCGAAGGTCGTAACATCCGTGCGCTGGAAGCAGCGACTGGCGTTGAGATCATCGTAGATGACACTCCTGAAGCAATTGTCCTTTCTTGTTTTGATCCAGTGAGAAGAGAGATCGCACGACTTTCTCTTCACCAATTGGTAACAGACGGACGTATCCACCCAGCGCGTATCGAAGAAGTAGTTGCGAAGGTTCGCAAAAACATCGAAGAAGAAATCGTGGAAGTGGGTAAACGTACTTGTATCGAATTAGGAATTCACGGTGTACACTCTGAATTGATTCGTATGGTTGGTCGTATGAAGTATCGTTCTTCTTATGGTCAAAACCTTCTTCAACACTCACGCGAGGTTGCCAATCTTTGTGCAACAATGGCGAGTGAGCTTGGTCTAAATACCAAAGCAGCAAAACGCGCTGGTCTTCTTCACGATATCGGAAAAGTTCCAGACGATGAAAGCGAATTGCCACACGCAGTGTTGGGTATGAAACTAGCTGAGAAATATGGCGAGAAACCAGATGTATGTAATGCAATTGGAGCTCACCACGACGAGGTAGAAATGAAGACACTTCTTGCTCCGATCATCCAAGTTTGTGATGCCATCAGTGGTGCGCGTCCTGGTGCTCGTAGAGAAGTTGTGGAAGCATACATTCAACGTCTACGTGACCTTGAAAACCTTGCTCTTGAATATCCTGGTGTATCTAAATCTTTCGCTATTCAAGCCGGTCGCGAACTTCGTGTCATGGTAGAAGCAGAGAAAGTAACAGATGATCAAGCAGACGCATTAGCAATCACTCTGGCAAGCCGAATCGAAACAGAAATGACCTACCCAGGTCAAGTTCGTGTAACGGTGATTCGCGAGAAGAGAGCTGTAGGGGTAGCGAGATAATTTCGGATTTCGGATTTCAAATTCCGGAATTAATCAAAACATATTTAAAAAGGCGAAGATTCTCTTCGCCTTTTTTTTGCTTCAGTATTATACCCCTAAAGGGGTATTTCTTTTGCGTGCTTCGCAATACCAAACTTTCACACTACCAAACTATCAAACTACCAAACTATCTATCCATCATTCCTTTCCCCGCCAAAATATGCGCTCGGTATTTTTCGATTCTGGACTCTCTTGTTTTTGATTGTTTCGCTTCTGATATGAAATAAATATATCCTTTTTGTCTGCCTGGAGTGAGGGCGCGAAATGCAGCTTCGAATGCACGATCTATTTTGAATTGCGCAGCTAATTCTTCAGGCAAAGTCATTTCCGCTGCCGGTTTTGTTTCCACTTTCAAACCTGCTTTTTCAATTTCAATCGCTTCGAAAATATAGGATTTGATTTCTGCCTCTATGGGTAAAATTTGATTGACATTGGTGAAGCGCATCACGCGAGCAGATTGAGAATTTTCACCTGGTTTTTGAAGTAATCCTGCATCGTCTTGTATCAATGCTCCTTTTAGAAAACTTAGCGTACAATTTTCTTTGAACGCCGCGAGAATAAGCACATTCGCTTTTTTATAGGTATAGGTAGGATGACCCCATTTGCATTCTTCCTGAATTCCACAATCTAAAATAATGCGTCGCAAAAGAGCAAGTTCATTTGCCCATTTGTTCACTCTACATTCGGGAGTTCCGCCAAGACTGCATCTTCCGCAGCCTTCAATGAAATATTCTTCTGCGCTTTTTTGCATTTATTTCGATTCAACATAATTCCAAGTCAATCCTAGATCAACTTGAAGAGCGCCATCTGTAGAGTAAAGTGAGATATAATTTTGCTTTTCAAATGAAATCGGACGAAACGTAATATATCCAACATTATCATCATCAGTTACGCCGTCTTCATCAAATACTTCTAAAATGATTTCATTGGTAAAAGCTTTGATCTCAAAGGGAAGATTCTGATAGTAGCGCTGACTGATTCCCAGCTGACACTCTTCTTTGGTCTCACTTTGGTAGATCGGCAATCCCAATTGCTTTAATGAAACATACATATCTGCTTCCTCCGAGAAAGGAGCGTATGCGTCCCATTTCGAACCGTCTTTGCTGTAATGAGGAAATTTCTTGATCTCAATCGAACTGATCGAAACCCCTACCAAGATTTTCTTTGAAAAAATACCGCCACC
>JBIIBU010000093.1:0-7101 GCA_044239235.1 Flavobacteriales bacterium | reverse complement strand
TCCAGAAAAAGCATACACCTACATCGACAAGTATGCTTCAAAACATTTTGAAGAAAAGCGATACATCCTGGGATTTTATTCTCACGGAAGCTGGCTGCGCAGCGCACAAGGTCATGCCGCTGATGGATTGAATTTGTTCGAATCTGAAGAACGTGTTTTGCGTGATCTGAAAAAATTCTTGGAAGAGGATTCTCGCATTTCTGTGGTGGTTTTTACACACCCAAGAGAACGTGCTTCGACGATGATTTCAGAAACAGAGCGCTTTTATTCAGATAGATTACCGAAAAATCAATATACACTTGCCAATAGCAAAATCAAAACTGCGGAAGCTTTCGAAATGATAGATATTGCAGTCGCTGCATATTCATCCATTGTGTATGAAAGATTATTTTGTGGCTTTAAAATGATTATTGGAACTGAAGGAATTGAGGGATTTCCATTGCGCAATTCAAGTCTTGAAAAGATAAGCTACCAGGGTTACGAAAGCATGAAATCAATGCTTCTGAAATACAGTGAATTGTCAAAGGAAGAATTCTTTGAACAGTTGGGATTGACTGAGTACAGATATACTTCTTATCCTCAATGGTCATGAAGGTACTCGCTATTTTAACACGGTTTAAACATCACGGTGAGCATTCCGGGTACAAACAGATATTGAGATATATCAAACCAACGTTTGAACTTGGTATCAATGAAGATGACGGTTCTGAAGTAGGTGTGTTAAAATCAAAATACCAATGGCTTTTTGAATGGCAATCGTTTCGATTTAGAAATCATGTAGACATCGTGCATGTTATGTACGGCGAGGATTATTTGAGATTTTCACCTTATTTATTTCGAAGAATTCCTGTTGTGGCGACGTTTCATCAGCCGGCTGCATCTTTGGAAAGAGAGATTTCACGAGGTGATTTGAGAGGCAAAGTGGGTCGCCTCACGCATCTTTTTACAAAAAATAGATTTGATAAATTATCAGCTGCTATAGTCACGGAGAAGTCACAAAAACTGGTTTTAAGTAAGGTGATGGATGAGGATAAAATTCATGTTATTCCTCTAGGTGTTCATCTATCTCATTTCGTGGAAGCGGCCCAAGGTTTTGCGCTTGATGGATTGAAGCAAAATCCAAATCAAATAGTAACTATAGGCAATTGGCTTCGTGATTGGGATATGTATAGGGCGGTGGTCAAGCAATGTAAAATTACTCATCCCGATTGGGAGTTTCATTTGGTGAATCGCCGAATAGAAAGACCGTTGCGCGATGAGCTAAATTCACTTGGCGTTATATTTCATGATAACATCTCGGATCAAAACCTGAAAAAGCTAATTTATTCAAGTTCTGTCCATTTCTTGCCTGTTCTAGAAGCAAGTGGCAACAACGCGTTATTCGAAAGTCTTGCACTTGGTTGCAGAATAGTCCTTACCGATGTATTTAAGGGAGATTTTTTTATCGAAAATCCTGCGGTAATGCTACATCCAAAAGGGGATACAGATAATACAATAGATATTTTGAAGTCGATCATGGTATTGTCCGAAATCGAAAAGGAAAAAGTTTCCGACCTTTGTAGAAGTGTTTCGAAAAAGTATGATTGGAAGGAGGTGGCAAATCGAACACTTGAGGTGTATAAATCTTTACTAAAAAAATGAGAATAGCAATATTCGGCCTCGGTTACGTAGGCGTAGTTAATATGGCGTGCTTTTCGAAGCTGGGCCACACCGTTTGGGGTTGTGATGTGAAATCACAAAAAGTGGATTCGATTAAAAATGGAATCAGTCCCATCCATGAACCTGGAGTTGATGAATTGCTTCAGCAAGGCTTAGCTTCTGGTTTGGTCAATGCCAGTACCAATGCGAAAGAAGTTTTGGATAATTCTGATATAGCACTGATATGTGTCGGCACTCCGAGTGCAGGTGATGGTAAAGTCAATCTCGACTATACAATAAATACTACCCTTGATTTAGTCGATTATCTCAAACAAAACGACCGAGAGTTTACAATTGTCTATAGAAGTACAATTCCTCCTGGAACTATCGAAGACAATGTGCTTTCGCACTTTGAAAATTGGTCGGGTAAACACAAACCTAAAGTGGCTTTCTTGCCTGAATTCCTAAGAGAAGGAACAGCAGTAAAAGATTTCTTTCATTGTTCAAGAATAGTAATTGGTTCGGAAGGTGAAGAACCAAAAGAGTTAAAGCAATTACTTTCTTTTGATGAAAATATTCCGCTTGTATTTACTGATTACAAAACAGCAGAGTTTGTCAAATACGTAGATAATGCTTTTCACGCGATGAAAATTGCATTTGTCAATGAGATTTATTCTCTTGGATCTTCCTTTGGAATTGACGTTCTAAAAGCAAACGATATTTTCTTAATGGACACGCATTTAAATGTGTCGAAGAATTATTTGCGTCCGGGATTGCCTTTCGGGGGTTCTTGTCTGCCTAAGGATTTGAGAGCAATTCAATATTTTGCGAAAAGCAATAATGTACAAATGCCTGTTATTGGAAACATCATCAATAGCAACACTATGTTGCTAGATAGCATGCTCGAAAAGATTATTGCGAAAGGTGCAAAGAGTGTAAGCCTTTATGGACTTACGTTTAAAAGTGGCACAGACGATGTCAGAGAAAGCCCTATGCTTAGACTTTTGTATGCTCTTGTAGAGAGAGGAATTGACGTGAAAGTATTTGATCATGATATCAATTTAACTTCTCTTCGAATTGAACATGCCGCAGTAGTTAAACACGTTGTGTTAGATGCAGATGAAGCCTTTTCGGAAGCTGAAGTTATTATCGTTTGCAAAAAAGGATTCGAAGATTATTCAAGTTCCGTGAATAAGAGCGCATATTTATTCAATTTCTATTCATTGAAAAATTTCAATCTCCCAAACACTCAGGAGAAGCTTTACTCATGAGATTGCTCGTTTTAACTGATGGTATTACTCCGTTCGTCACTGGGGGCATGCAGAAACATTCTGCTAATCTTGTGAAGTATTTGATATTGCGTGGACATGAAATAACATTAGTTCACTGTGTCACTGGAAAGGAAAAGATTCCAACTCAAGATGAGATTAGGGATTCACTAGAACTTTCGGGAAATGAATTATTGAAGACTAGGGGCTATCGATTCCCTAGCTTAGGCAGCATGCCTGGTCACTATCTGAAGGAGTCATATGCATATTCAGCAAGTATTTACAAAGACTTTTCTTCGCGCTTAGATGAATTTGATTTCATTTATGCTAAAGGTTTTTGTGCTTGGTCATTCATTGAAAAAAAGAAGAAAGGCCAGAAGATGCCACCAATCGGAGTAAAGTTTCATGGCTATGAAATGTTCCAACGCTTGAATGGATTTTCACAAAAAGTTCAAGCATGGTTGCTTCGAGGTGTCGTTAAATGGAATAATAGGAATGCAGATTACGTATTTTCTTACGGCGCAGGTATCACTGGAATTATTGAATCTATAGGGGTTTCAAGGAAAGCTATCATTGAAATTCACAGCGGAATAGATAATTCATGGCTAGTAAACTCGAATACCCAACGTGAGGGTGCTTTTCGATTTTTGTTTATTGGTCGCTCTGAAGTCAGAAAAGGAATTGAAGATTTGAATAAAGTAATTTCTTCCTTGCCAATCTCAGATAGTGTCGTTTTCGATTTTATTGGTGAAATTCCATTGTCAAAGCGAATCAAGCGTTCTGATGTCACTTACCATGGGATTCTTAAAGAAGCTCACTTGATTAAAGCTATAATGGATCAAAGTGATGTTCTCATAGTTCCTTCCCACTCCGAAGGTATGCCGAATGTTATTCTCGAGGGAATGTCTCGCGGCTTGGCAGTTATCGCTACCAATGTCGGTGCAGTTAGGGCTTTGGTAAATAGCAATAATGGCTATTTGATAGAAGCACTAAACGAAAACCAACTGCGCTCAGCGATAGAAAAAGCTGTTGCTTCTGGCAGGCAAGATGCCTTTGAAAAAGGATCTAAAGCGATACAAATGCTAAACGACAACTTCAAGTGGGATAAAATAGCTGAGAGGACTGAGAAACAGCTTGCAGTTCGTCTAGGACTTTGACTACTTTTGTGCACCTTGGCAACAAAATGAGCAGTATCACTAAAGTTTACTTTCCAAATCTAAATGGATTACGCTTCTTTGCGGCATTGGCTGTGATTATCACCCATATTGAGTTGTTTAAATTATTCTTAGGGTATGAAGGCATTTGGATCAACCACGAATGGCTTTCTCATCAAGTTCCGTTGATTCCCGTTTTAAAGGGAGAAGTTCATTGGCTTAGTCCTTTTGTTTCCAATAGCGGAGGTATTGGTGTTGTATTCTTTTTCGTTTTATCAGGGTTCTTGATTACCTATTTGCTTTTCGTAGAAAATGAAGTTCAAAAGTGTATTTCGGTGAAAGCCTTTTATATCCGAAGAATTTTAAGAATTTGGCCGCTCTACTATTGGCTAGTCATTTTGGGTTTCGTTATTCTTCCTTTTTTTACGCTATTCGAGGTTCCTGATCAGGCTGTAAATCTTACGAAGCATTTTTGGCCAAATTTGCTGTTCTTCATTTTCTTCGTTCCTAATGTTGCCTTTTCAATGTTTACCCATGCAGTGCCAAACGTCGGGCAATTGTGGTCTATTGGAGTCGAAGAACAGTTCTATCTTATTTGGCCTTGGATTGTAAGGAAGTCAAAGAATTTTATAAAAACCATGATCACCTTTACGTTGGTCTTGCTTTTTATAAAAGCAGCGTTTTTACTCTACGCTCAAGGAAATGATGCAGAATGGGTGAAGTCTGTCAAAAAGTTCTTGGCCATGTCGAAATTAGAGAGCATGTCCATTGGTGGCATTGGGGCTTGGATATTATACTCAAAACGCGATGATTTGCTCAAGCTTATTTATCATCCGGTTATATTGACTCTCGCTTTAATAGGCATTCCGGCGCTTATTTACATTACACCATTGAGTCTTCAAAATGTGGTATACCTTGCTTACAGCGTTTGTTCGGTGATTATTATTTTGAATTTTGCCGGAAATGTGAAACTGAAAACTGTATTGGAAAACAAGATTTTGGATTTTCTAGGAAAAATCTCTTTCGGAATCTATATGTATCACATGCTTGTGGTAACACTTGTTCTCAATTTTAGTAGAGATTATCTGAAGCTAGGTCACTATCCAGAGGGCGCTATTCGACGAGAAGTTACCTTGTATGAAAATATTCTGATTTATACTCTTGTAATTGGTTTGACCATATTACTGGCCTCTTTGAGTTATCTTTACTTTGAAAAGAGATTCATAAAAATGAAATGGAAGGTTACAAAAGTGATCAGTGGAGATCACGCTAAGTAAGACAAGTAATGTTTAGATGGTTCGTTGTCATATTAATCATGCTGAGTATTTTCATCAGCTCTTACGTGTTTTTTCGCGTACCATTTGAAGCGTATTTTGGATATCTCGTTTTTGCTCTTTTCTTTCCAGTTTTCTTTGCTAAGTATGGAGTGCCAAGAGCGCCCGTATTGATCTTCCTTCCTTTATTGATCAGTGGAGTCTTGTATGTATCCATAGGATTGAACACTAACGCTCAATTCTATAAAGTATTTATAGGTTTTTTTGCGTCTGTTCTGTTTTACCATTATGTGGTTGAACTTTTTCTCTTCGACTTGAAATCATTGTTCAGAATCTATATGAGGGTGAGTCTGATTGTTGCTTTTATCGGACTCTTTCAGCTTATTTCCTATTGGGTGGGATTTGGACCAGGTTATAACTTTAGATGGATTTTTAACAAGTGGGGTTATATCCCAGGAGGTCTCGGAATTCGTATCAACTCTGTATTTGGAGAACCGGCTTATTTTGCGGCAACCATTTCACCGGCGTTTTTTGTAAGCATTTATAATTTTACAATTGCAAAGCCTATTTTCATAACTAGGCTTCAAAGTGTGGCTATTGTTGTAGCTTATGTATTGACCTTCTCTAGTCTGGGAATCTTAGGGATTTTCATGACAGCTGTCCTTCTGCTTATTAACCTTGGATTTTTCAAGTACGCTATCGTCTTTATCCCACTCTCTATATTTATTTTCACTTATTCATACGATAACGTGGGAGAGTTTAGAGAGCGGTATGATGGAACTATTGAGGTGTTCTCAACCGCCAACTATAAGAGTTATGATATTAATGGTAGCAGTTTCGTATTGTATAATAATTATCACGTCGCACTTGAAAATTTCAAACGAAATCCTCTTTTTGGAACTGGACTTGGATCACATCCTGTAGCATTTGATAAATACAGTTATACACTGCTCGAAGGTGCCGTTGATATCGACTTCAATAAAATGGATGCGAATTCCATGTTCTTGAGGCTAATGTCTGAAACAGGGATTTATGGATTGTTTATGATGATGTTCCTCTTGTTTAAATGCTGGGTGTTTAAGCAACGGACAGACGATGAAGAAATATGGGTGATGTCAAACGGAATTGCCGTTTTGATTCTACTTTATCTCATTCGACAAGGACACTATTTCTTGAATGGTTTCCCTTTCTTTATGTGGATGTATTATTACATTTATGTCGAGCATAAGAAAGTTCGGGATGCTAAATTTGCAACCGCTCCAATTGTTTTTGGGCCGAGGTCCATCGCCATAAGTCCCACTTCCCAAGGGCAAAATAAATAGCGCCTTTATTCCAGTCAACTTCAAAATTTCTTCTGTAAATAATATTAGGATTTGAAGTCGGAATAAAAGTGCCTGGCACTGTTGTAAAATGCATGGCGTAATGTGCCTTGATCATTGCCGCACAACGCGTATTTACTGAAATCAGTGTGTTGTTCGGAGATGCAATTGTCGTGATCTTAACGCCCAATTTATGTTCGATTCTTTTCTGCGCATCAATGATTTCATAGTGCAAATCATTTTCTGACATACTCGTATTTAATGTATGACTAGCACTGTGCGCTCCTATTATGTGTCCCCTCTCAACTAATTCTCTCAAGTGCATCCAAGACATCGCTGTGATGTCTTCTAATTCATGATCGACTTCTTTGTTTATTACAGGACGAATCTTAGATTGATAGTACTCGGCTTGGGACGAACTTTCAATGAAATCTGGCACGACGAAATA
>JBIIBU010000150.1:0-4958 GCA_044239235.1 Flavobacteriales bacterium | reverse complement strand
GGTTCTACAGTTACTCCAGCAATCGCTGTTGAAACCACTACAACTACTGTTGCTGATTCTAAAGAGTCTATCATCTCGGTTTATCCAAACCCAGCTGTTGATCAAGCTACATTCGTATTCAAAGCTGCTGAAAGCGGTAAGACTATGATTGAAATCTATGACCTTGCTGGTGCTCGCATCGCAATGATCTACTCTAACGTTGTTGAAGCTGGTGCTGAATACAGTACTACTTATGATGCAAGTAACCTTGCAACTGGTGTGTACATGTATCGCATGACAAACGGTTCAACTTCTGAGATGGGTCGTATGATTATCAACAAATAATCGCCTTTACAAAGACTAGATTAGTCTTAATATTAAAAAAGGGCTGCCGAAAGGTGGCCCTTTTTTTTTAGTTTGATAGTGTGGTAGTTTGGTAATGTGATAGTGAGGTAAACAGTAACCAGTCACTTGTCACTTGTCGTCGGTCACCGGTCGTTGGTCCTCGGTCACTATCTTTGCAAATTAATGTTGTACATTTTACTATACGTAATTATGCTTTCGAAAGACACTTTCAAGTTTCTAAAAGAACTTAAGAAAAACAATAATAAAGAATGGTTTGATGATAATCGTTCTGTCTATGAAATCGCGAAAGCTGATTTTGTAGAATTTACAAATGACCTTATCAAAGGCATTTCAAAATTTGATGAAAAGGTAGCAAGTGCCAACCTCGATCCGAAGAAATGTATTTCGCGAATCAATCGTGATATACGTTTTTCAAAGGATAAAACGCCATACAAACAAAACTTCTTCGCCATAGTAAATTGTGAAGGAAAGAAAAGCAATCTTGCAGGTTATTACATGCAAGTGCAGCCAGGGGCTTCTTTCAGTGGTGGCGGTGTCTATATGCCTATGCCTCCAGATCTTCAAGACATTCGAAAAGAAATCCAATACAATTTAGCAGATTGGAAAAAGGTAGTTGAAGCAAAGTCATTCAAAAAAATATTTCCTCAAGGTGTTCAAGCACCCGAAATTCTTCAACGTATTCCAAAAGGTTTTGATGAAACAGATCCAGCCGCAGAATACTTGAAGATGAAAGGATACTACACATGGCTTCCCTTCACCGATACCGATTTGCAATCAAAAGATGCAATCAAAAAAGTGCTCAAGTCACACGAAACTGCAGAGTCGCTGGTGGGGTTTATTAATAAAGCCTTGCGCTAACGCAGTGTGGCGGTGAGACAGTTAGACTGTGTGACAGTGGAAATAAATGAATGTATTTCAATTGCCGCACTGTCTCACTAAAAAAATTGTCACACTGTATTACCGGATTGGTCGATAGGTCTGGCTTACGGGGATGGTTTGGGAGCCTAGCTGAACGCTGTCGTTGTGATATGTCGTAATGCGATTCAGGTTGACCATGTATGATTTGTGTACGCGGCGAATGACATCCTTTGGAAATATTTCTTCAAACTCTCTGAACGTTTGCAATGTCATGATTCGCTTTGTAGCAGTGTGCACTCTTCTGTAATCCCCCATTCCTTCGATGTAGAGAATTTCATTTAGAAAAACTTTCTCTAATCGGTGTTCTGTTTTTATCAAAACAAATTGATTGCCGATATTGTCATCTCCTTTTTCTATTGAGAGACGAACTTTCTCAACAGCTTGCTGAAAACGTTCGAAAACGAAGGGTTTTAGCAAGTAATCAGTCACGTTCAAATCAAATCCTTTGACCGCATATTGCTGATATGCGGTAGTCATTATCACATGGCTATTGATCTTATTTTTCTCAAGTAACGTGATCCCTGACATTTCACCGAGATTGATATCAAGGAATAATAAATCGACCTTATTGTTTTCAAGAAAAACCAAAGCGCTCCTACCCGATTCAAAGACTCCTTTCAACACCAAGTAATCCACTTGAGCTACATAGCTCTTTGTGCGTTCAGCTGCGAGAGGCTCGTCTTCTATTATGATGCAAGAAATTTTCATTTTGTAATTTTCAATTTTACATAAAAAATTTCACCTTCCTCCTGCACCTCCAGTTCATGGCGATTCGGATATAGCAGTTGCAATCTTCGTTTTATCAAATCATTTCCTAAGCCACTGTCCGAGTCAGCAATCTTCGCATTTTCTCTATAAAAATTAGAACATTCGAAAAGTACAAAATCCTGATTTGTGAGAATATTGATTCGAATTGCGTTCTCTTCTTTTCGGTCTTCAGAATGTTTGAAAGCATTTTCCACAAAAGGAATAAAGATCATTGGCGTAATCATAAAATCACAACCATCATTATTGACAATAAAATTGACATAGTTCGGAACAGATGTTCTGATTTTTTGCAACTCAATGTATTTCGTGATGTACTCAATCTCCTTTGAAACGGGTATTAAATCCGACTTCGTTTCATATAGCATGAAACGCATAATATCTGAAAGCTTGTTCAAATACAAAGAAGCTCTATTCGCATCAATGCCAATAAGAATATCAATGTTGTTTATTGTATTAAATAAGAAATGTGGACTGAGTTGAGATTTCACAAGGGACAATTCGATATCTGTATTTTTTCTTGTTAGCTCTTCTTTGATGGCTATATCACCGTATGAAACGATAAAGCCTTTGAGCACAACACCGATTATCAAATTAATCAAGGCCACAAAACTCATCAAAATCAATTGTGCCATTACCGATTCGGTTGAGAACAAATCAAAAGAACGAGTCGGATACAAAACCCACATTAAAAACAATGCGCTTGTTGATGTTAAAACAACTGACATAATCAAACCAATAAAAAACTTCAGAATTTTTCTCTTGATCAAAAAACGATTGAACAAGAAAATATATCCCAAGTAAAATGCAATTAGGCCAGGAGCAACAGCCAAAAAAATCATGAATTCAAAATAATTCCAAAGAGCGCCTTTGAAATCCATTCCAGTTGCTATTTCAGAAGCAACTGCCAAGACGAAGAAGACGAATAGCAGGAACAGGTACATTACCCAGTATCCCAAATTCAGTAATATGGCAACTGACTTTTTCACTATCCTTTTTCTTTTTTGGAAATATACAAGATATAATTCACGACTGTTACAACAACAAACCAAGCGGCAGAGATCCAATAAATATTTACCCAATCAGGAGTGCGTTTACTTCCTGAGAGAGCTATCATATGGTAAGGTGAATAGCTGTATGGAAAAATGAACCCGTACTTCCAATTGATTGCGAAAATAGAACCAACTACCAACGCCATTCCAATACCAACTGCTACCATGAAATTATTAAAGCGTAAACTGATGAGATATTGTATCGCTACAATTGGAAGGCACGTCACAAAGAAAGCGGCAGTTTGTTTTACGAACATGTTCCAAGGAAAATCGCCCATTGGAAAAACATGAGTTCCGTTTAATAAAGGCGGTAGATAAGCCGAAACGATTATACCAATTGTAAAAATCACAAAGAACTGAGCAAGCATGAAAAGTATGATCAACAACTTTGAAGAAAATATGCTAATCATTGTTTGAGGCAAAGTAAAAACCTGCTTCCATGCATTATTTTTATACTCCAACTGAGCAATCATACTTGTGCAGAGAATGACACCAACAGGCATTAAAAATATGGCCATGCTTTCCCAACTTTTCAAAAATAATATTCCCCAATATTCCATGCCATCTGTTTGAGGCGAAAATTTATCCGGCACAAATATTTGTATGCATGTCATGATAAGTGGAATAAATAATCCACCAATGATGACAAGCCACGAAGCAGCTGTTCTGCGGGTTTTAAGCCATTCCGAAGAAAGACTGTGATTGAAAGTACTCATCGATTAATTATTAACCAGGTTAAAGAAAATAGATTCTAAATCATTTTTCACAATGCTAATTTCATAGACATCAAGTTGCTGTTGAATAAGAGCTTTGTTCATTTCAGCAACTACGTTTCTTCCAAGCAATGGAAGTACTATTTTGTTGTTTTGCATTTGAGCCGCTGACACGAATTGATTGATAACATTCATTGCGCGGACATTATCATTCGTATCAATAATTATCGATGACGATTCGATTTGCTTGTTATTCAACTCACTCATGGTGCCTTGAAAAATCAATTTTCCATGATTGATAATCCCAACGTGGGTAGCGATTTTTTCAATTTCAGCAAGCAAATGACTTGAGATAATAATTGTAATGCTTTTTTTCCGATTGAGTTGCTTAAGCAATTCTCTCATCTCCAAAATACCCTGTGGATCAAGACCATTGGTAGGTTCGTCTAGCACAAGTAGTTTCGGATTGTTGAGCAATGCCATCGCGATGCTAAGACGTTGCTTCATTCCCAAAGAGAATTTACCGGCTCTCTTTTTTCCAGTATTCGAAAGTCCAACAAGCGTGAGCACTTCATTGATTCTTTCAATAGGACATTGATAAATTTTTTGCAGTATAAGTAAATTCTCATACGCAGTCAGGTGGCCATATAGCGACGGGCTTTCGATGAGCGAACCGATATTTCTAAGAATATCAAGTCTATTTTCACCAAATGACTTTCCGAAGATCGAAATGGTTCCTGATTGTTTTTTAATCAAACCAAGAATCAGTCGCAGCGTAGTGGTCTTTCCAGCTCCATTAGGGCCAAGAAATCCATAAATGGATCCATTAGGCACAAGGAGCGCTACATTATCCACAGCGGTCTCATTCACGCTGTAATGATGTGTAAGTTGGGATGTTTCGATGCAATTCATGAAGCAAATGTAGTTTCTTCAATCCGCTGGAAGTTTTAAGTATCGGTGAAATGGCGGGGGGAATCGGTGACTGACGACCGGTGACCGACGACCAGTGACCGGTGACTGGTGACCGACAACTGGTGACAGGTGACGAGTGACAAGTCTGATTCCAGAAATACGAAGTACACCCAAACGACAATGATACAATTCATTAATAGTTCATCACCGGTAGTCGGTACCCAGTCACCGGTCGTTGGTCGTTGGTCACTAG
>JBIIBU010000092.1:0-7115 GCA_044239235.1 Flavobacteriales bacterium | reverse complement strand
CTCCCATCTATTGTCACCCGTTGCCGGAAGGACATCGCTTCCCCATGCTTAAGTATGAATTGATGCCAGAACAATTGATCTATGAAGGAACCATTAAAGAATCTCAGCTATTCGTTCCTTCAGTGATGACTGAATCAGAAATTCTCTCGACACATTCTTCAGAATATTTAGAAAAATTAAAAAGTCTTTCACTGAGTAAAGGTGAAGAACGAAAAACAGGATTTCCATTATCCGATCAATTAGTAGAGCGTGAACGCATTATAATGCAAGGCACGCTGGACGCGAGTTTAAAAGCAATTGAAATGGGTGCGGCAATGAACATCGCAGGAGGAACACACCACGCGTATCGCGACAGGGGTGAGGGATTTTGTTTGCTCAATGACATTGCCCTTTCAGCAAATCATTTACTCAACAACTCCATTAAAAAACAAATTCTGGTTGTGGATTTAGACGTGCATCAAGGGAATGGAACAGCTTCGATTTTTGAAAATGAAAATAGAGTATTTACTTTTTCAATGCATGGAGAACATAACTACCCATTGCACAAAGAAAGGAGCGACTTAGATGTTGGTTTACCCGACGGAATCGAGGACTTAGAGTATTTGAAGCTTTTAGATTTTCATTTAAAAAACACACTTGACCGCGTGCAGCCCGACTTCATTTTTTATCAATGTGGAGTCGACATATTAAATACCGACAAACTAGGTCGATTAAAGGTTTCTGCTTTAGGATGCATGGAGCGTGATCGAATGGTATTTGAGCAAGCGAAAAAAAACCACATCCCAATCTGTTGTTCAATGGGAGGTGGTTATTCTGAGGATATCAAAGTGATTGTGGAGGCGCATTGCAATACATTTCGCTTGGCCTCTGAAATCTTTTTTTAGGCTAAAGCGACTTGATAAGGTCGATGTACAATTCAGTCATTGCGCCTTCTGATTTCTTAGCCACGGCAATGATTTCGCTAATATCCACTGGCTTTAAATTATCAGGATTGCATTCATCTGTAAGCACAGATATACAGCAGCAAGGCACACCCATGTGATTACAAGCTATAACCTCCGGCACTGTGCTCATCCCGACAGCGTCGGCACCGAGCATGCGCAGCATGCGGTATTCCGCGCGTGTTTCCAAATTAGGTCCTGGAACAGAAGCGTAAACGCCTGTATTTACTTTAATTCCTTTCGCCGCTGCTAACTCAAGAATCTTGCTATTCAGTTTCTGAGAATAAGGTTGCGACATATCAGGAAAACGAGGTCCCAATTCATCGTAGTTCATTCCACGAAGTGGATTTGCACTTTGCATATTGATGTGATCATCAACCAACATCAATTCGCCCTTCTTAAAGTCAGGGTTAACCGCACCAGCAGCATTCGACAAGAATATGTATTGGGCACCCAACATTTTCATAACGCGCACGGGCATTACAACTTGATGCATTTCATATCCTTCATAATAATGGAAACGACCTTGGCAAGCGAGGACACGCTTCCCTCCTAGTTTTCCAAAAATCAATTTTCCAAAATGAAACTCCACAGTTGCAATTGGGAAATTGGGAATTACGCTGTAGTTGAACTGTTTCTCAACCTCAATTTGTTTTGCTAGACCATCAAGTCCAGTTCCGAGGATGATACCAATTTCAACATTGTCGATTCCGTGGCTTTTGAGCCACTCTACGCTTTCTACTATTTCTTCCATAGGGCGAAGATAGTTTGATAGTGTGATAGTTTGGTAGTGTGATAGTTTGATAGTGTGGTAGTGAGACAGTGAGGCAGTGAGACAGTGAGACAGTTATAGTAACTTATAACTTTATTTGGGCGTCTTGTGGAGGAGACATTCTAATTCACTTGTATATTTGTTGAAATGAAAGGAATAATATCAGGCATAATTCTTTTGTTTTGCTTGTTTAATCAGGCAAATGCACAGACAGCTCGAGATACTACAAAGCAGTCTGCACCTAAGGTTATTCAGCTTTCTGGTGTTGTAATGGTCTCTGATTCTCTTTATCCAGCTCCATTTGTAGGGGTTTTTCGTTCAAAAGACTTCCGCGGAACCTTTTCAGATATGA
This sequence comes from Flavobacteriales bacterium, assembly GCA_044239235.1. GTDB lineage: Bacteria > Bacteroidota > Bacteroidia > Flavobacteriales_D > Sanyastnellaceae > JAIXWP01. Next base: position 5,050 of record JBIIBU010000092.1, on the reverse strand, counting down.
ATGGGTATTTTACGCTTCCTGTAGAAGAGGGAGATACTTTGTATTTCAAGTCCACCGGTCTTAGAAATTCACGCTTCTTTGTTCCCAAAGGCACAACCGACCTTCAAATGTCTATCGTTCAGCTGATGGAAGCGGATACTGTGACTCTCCCTACAGCTTATATATTGCCCTTCCCTTCCCCTACAGATCTTCGCAGAGAAATCTTAAACATGGACTTGCCTGGGGATGAATACATGGCATTTAATAGAGATCAAGCAGCTCTTCGAGAATATGATGGAATGGCTGACTTTGCAGACAAGTCTTATGATGCCGCTTCAACAGCGCTCACAGCAAGATACAATAACGGCTTCCAGTCAGGTGGCAATATACTGAGCAAAGATGCATGGAGCCAATTTTTAAGAAGCTCGCGCCGCTCTAGCAAAAAGATTCAATAAGAGACTTTTTTCTTTTTCATAAAATTTTAGCGGGAATATAGAGTTACGTTCTACTTTTGTCCGCCTTATGAATCGTAGCCTCCTCTTATTCATTTTCATTTTAGTTTCCTCGTTTGCCTTTGCGCAGACTGGCTCTATTAGTGGACTTGTTCTGGATCCGTCAAAAGAACCTGTTCCCGGAGTTCGCATAGCCGAAAAATTCAACCCTACGAATCAAGTTCTTTCAGATAATGAAGGTGGATTTAAGCTAATAATTCCTGCTAATAAGGACGTGATTATCGTTTTGTCGTTTCCAGGAGTTAATGAAGAGCGCACTTTCCGTGTCGAGGCGGGTGAAAACAAAGAAGTGAGTATCACATTCGACCCAACGAAAGAAACAAAAGTTTTAGAGATTGTCGAGAAGAAACGCCCTGTTTCGGTGATCCGAATTAATCCATTCCTAGCAGCCCCACTGCCTAGCCCTCAGGGTGGTATTGAGGGTTATCTTCTTCAAGCACCAGTAAATTTTTCGTCTGAGTTAAGTTCTAGTTATAGCGTCCGCGGGGGAAGTTTTGATGAAAACTTAGTTTATGTAAACGATATCCAAGTTTATCGACCTTTCTTGGTGCGTGCAGGTGAGCAAGAAGGATTGAGTTTCCCAAACGTGGATATGGTGGAGAGCATCAACTTCAGTGCCGGTGGCTTTGATGCCAAGTATGGTGATAAAATGAGCTCTGTGCTAGATATCAAATATGCTCGCCCTGATTCATTTCGATTGAAATTTATGGGGAGTTTGCTTGGAGCAAATGCTACCGTGATGGATGTTTCAAAAAACGGAAAATTCACGCATAGCACGGGAGTTCGATATAAGAGAAATACATATCTATTAAATTCTCTTGATGTAGATGCCGAATATGATCCGCGCTATACGGATGTTCAAAGTTATATGACATACCGTCCTGCCGGAAAATATGGTCCTTGGGAATTTAGCTTTCTTGGAAACTATTCTAAAAACAGATACAACTACATTCCGATAACAAGGCAGACGGACGTGGGCACGATTAATGAAGCCTTAAGATTGACTGTATTTTTTGATGGACAAGAGGAGACACAATTTGAAACTGTCTTCGGTGCGTTTTCGACTCGTTATAATCCAAGTGAATTATCACAATTGCGTCTAACGGTTAGTGCCTTCAAGACTTATGAATACGAACGTTATGACATTCTTGGTGCATATCGATTGGATGAATTAGAAAGAGACTTAGGAAGTGACGAATTTGGTGAAGTGGCTAATAACAGAGGTGTAGGTGCCTATTTGGATCACGCACGAAATGAACTTGACGCCAGCGTATATAGTATTTCGCATAAGGGTTTCATTGATTTTTCACACAAAAATCACTTCGTTCAATGGGGCGCAGATTATCAGATCGAAAGCATCAATGACAAATTGAGTGAATGGACATTAATTGATTCTGCAGGTTATGCAGCTCCTCGCCCACCTGATTCAATTGGATATGTGAACCCAGCCCTGCAACCTTTGCAGGTAATCTTTTTACAAGATAAAATAAAGGCAAATAACATCGTGGACTCGCAACGATTGAGTGCCTACATTCAAGACAATTGGGTTATAAAAAATGATGAAAACTCTACAATCAACGCTACTATTGGTGTACGAGCAAATCATTGGTCTTACAACAATGAGACGGTAGTAAGTCCTCGAGCGAAATTCTCATATACTCCTTATTGGTTGCAAGCAAGAACCTACAAAGGAAAAATAGATACCATTCGAAAAGACATTGTACTAAGTGCTTCTGTTGGATACTACTATCAGCCCCCATTCTATAGAGAGATGCGTGGATTTGATGGTTCTATCAACCCAAATATTGAAGCGCAAAAAAGCATTCACTTTATTGTAGGTGCCGATTACATTTTCAATTTCCGAAATCGTCCTATCAAGATGATTATGGAAGCGTATTATAAGAAAATGGACAACCTCATTCCATACAAATTGGAGAATGTTCGTCAGCGATATTACGCAAGAAATAATTCTAAGGGATACGCTACTGGAGCCGATTTAATGCTTAATGGAGAATTCATCGATGGAGTTCAATCGTGGCTCCGTGTTTCGGTACTCAAGACAATGGAAGATCTCAATGATGACTACTATTACTTGTATCTAAATGCGGATGGAGATACTATTCGTCCGGGATATACTTTGAATCAAGTTCGCACTGACAGTATACGTCAGACCCCTGGCTATTTAGCACGACCTAGTGATCAACGCTTCAGCTTATCGCTTCTATTTTTGGACGAAATGCCACGCAGAAAAGAATACAAAGTCTTGCTTAGTCTTTTCTTTGGAACAGGCGTTCCGTATGGCCCTCCAACAGGTCAACGCTATGATGATGTGTTCAGAACCAAGTCGTATTTCAGAACAGATATTGGATTTAGCAGAGACCTATTTATTAAGAAAAAGAAGAATAATTTCTTCAATAGAAATATCAGCAAGGGAATTGTTTCACTCGAAGTATTCAATTTGCTTGGGGTCAACAACACGATTAACTACCAGTGGGTGGAAGATGTGAATGGCCGCAATTATGGCATCCCAACCTATTTGACAGGAAGAAGAATAAACTTGAAACTCAGTTTGGATTTCTAATTAAGGACGCCATCCGCGGAGGAATTCCTCTACGCTCATTTTCTTCTTTCCTTCATACTGCAATTCTTCAACTACGTACCAACCGTCTGCGCAAGCAAACTTTATAACCGATTTTGAATCTGTAATAAATTCTCCAGGAATAGTGTTTGGAGCGCTATGAAACTTGCCTTTAAATATTTTCGCCGTTTTCTCCCCCATTTTGGTCCAAGCAGCTGGATAAGGGGCTAAACCACGAATGAAATTGGATATACTTTCGCCCTTATTATTCCAATAGATTTCACATGTATCCTTGAATATTTTGGGCGCGTGAACTGCCTCTTCTCCTGCAGCGATAAGATTGTCCTGAGAAATGGCTTCTGCATTTCCTGATGCAATAATATCAACGGTTTCACGCAGCGTTTGAGCGCCAATCACCATCATTCTATCATGCAATTCGCCCGCAGACTCTTCTTCACCAATTGGGATGATTGTACGTTTGATGACTTTACCTGTATCAATTTCGTGTTGAAGAAAGAATGTGGTAACACCCGTTTCCTTTTCACCATTAATAACAGCCCAATTGATAGGCGCTGCTCCTCGGTATTTTGGCAATAGAGAACCGTGAAGATTAATTGTACCTAAAGGTGGCATGGACCACACTATTTCAGGAAGCATTCTGAAAGCTACCACAACGAATAAATCAGCGTTGAGGGATTTGAGTTCGGCGATAAAATTTTCATCGCGCAATTTTTCAGGTTGGAGAATTGGTAGGTCTTTCGCCAATGCATATTCCTTCACAGCAGACATTTGTATCTGTCGACCGCGACCAGCGGGCTTATCAGCAACAGTTACAACAGCGCAAACCGTATGAGAAGAATTTACAAGTGCGTCGAGAGATGCTACAGCAAACTCGGGAGTGCCCATAAAAACGATTCTCAAAGGCTTCATATCAATCGACTTGGAAATATTGTGAGCTCTCTTGATTTGGAGAGGTTACTTTATAGTAATGTTTGCCTTTTGGAAGAGCTGATAAATCAAATGTAAAAACCTGTTCCCCATTTTCAAAATCCCCCTCAGCTACCTTCAATAAGGGAATATTAGAGTGATCAAAAATCTCAACAATAAGGTAGGTTTTTTTATACAGTTCTACTGTAATTCTGCCTTGATTATTTTCTACAATTAGCGAGTTTCCAATGTTTGGATATTGACTAGTCACCTTTCCCTTGTGAAGGACTTTAATCATTCTTTTATACAGCACATACACAAGCATAATTACTAGTGCCACTATTAATGCGTTTTTAATATTCTCAAGTATATTCATAGTATTAAAGACTGATAACTCCTTCTATTGTTCCCACTTTTCTGTATCGATCGAAAATATGATCGGCTTCCAGCATCATTTCGAAGATTGTAAAGCTGATGTAATTGCCATTAGCACTCAATTTTGTTCGAATTTCCGTGCTTTCGCCGAAGATGATTTTTAATCGAGTAATTTTCTCTTCGTCGTTTGGGAGAATAAATTTGTACATATAAACGCTCGGCCAGCGGTGGATTTCATTCAATCTTTCGCGCAGTCGATTCAGTTGATCATCATCCATGGTGCAAATATATGGAGGGTTGAACTTTCGATTCTGATTAGAAAATAGAGTTTCTCACAACGGTGATAAATCTCACTAGGAATTGGGGGTTCAAAATAAAAACATAAAGAATTCCAGCTAGAGCGCCCCAGATATGTGCATCGTGGGCCACATTTGTTCGACCTCGTTTTTGCATGTAATGTTCCATTAAAAAGAATACTGGAGCTGCGATATAAGCTGGAAGAGGAAAGAAAAAGAAAAACGACACTTTATGCAATGGAAACATGATCATAAATGCCATCAGCATGGCGCTAACAGCGCCAGAAGCGCCCACTGCATTATAGGCATAGTTGTCCGAATGCTTCTTCATAGCAGGAATAGATGCGATAGCTGCTCCTACGATATATAGGCCTATAAACGCG
>JBIIBU010000091.1:0-7152 GCA_044239235.1 Flavobacteriales bacterium | reverse complement strand
TCCAACTACTAATTCCGCGCAAGCCTTTCTTGTTTGCTCATCGTCTTGATAAGCAACAATGATTCCTTCTATTTGATCAAGTTCTCTTAGTGTGTTGAGCGAATATGGATTGGCCAAAATACTCATCACTACATCCACATTTTTACCGATATTATTTAATATTCGAGCTGATTCATTTGTTACACCAAAATTTTTAGACGCCTTATTTGTTGTGCCCACTACAGCGGCAACAATAAGATCATACCCTTTTAATTTTTCTCTCCAAGCCGCTTCCGACTCAGGCGCTTTCTCCATTATAAACACATCACAATCAGTATATCTTTCTATAGTCTTGCTGTATTCTGTTTGAGACGCTGCACCAATTTCAACCACAGCGATTTTTTTGTAATCACGAGCGCGAATCGGAAGAACTTCATTGTCATTTCTTGCCACCGTAAGACTTTCTTCAATCATTCTTCTTTGAAGATCTTTAGCCATAGTATTGTTGAGATCCTCATAAATATGCGCAATTTCGATTGGTTGAAAATTGCTTAGTCCTACCCACTCTTTTGTTCTAAGTATTCTCAAGCATTTCTCATTAATCTGCTCTTCAGTTAGTCTTCCATCGGCAATGGCTTCTTTTATTTTTTGTATCGCCAAAGGAATATTTGAAGTAAATAACAACACGTCGTTTCCAGCAATAAGCGCTTGTACATCCATTTCACCTTGCTTCCAATACTTGGCAACGCCTTGCATATTCATAGCGTCGGTGAATACCAATCCATTAAATCCTAATTCATTTCTCAATACACCATTCACGATTTTAGGAGAAAGCGTGGAAGGCAAATTCTTGGTAGTGTCTAATGCTGGGACAAATAAATGTGCGATCATTGTTCCACCCAATCCTTGGTCTACCAAAAATTTGTAGGGATACAACTCCAGACTATCCAAACGTTTTCGATCGAAAGGAATTACTGGAAGATCCTTGTGACTATCCACATCAGTATCTCCGTGGCCAGGAAAATGTTTTGCAACAGCAAGAATATTGTTGTCTTGCAATCCTCGCATATACATCAACCCTCTGCGGGTTACAAGTTCTCGGTCTTCGCCAAATGCTCTGTTAGAGATAACAGGATTGTCTGGGTTACTATTTATATCTACGACTGGAGAAAAAGAAACATGAACACCGATACGTTTGAGTTGGCGCGCCATTTCAGAACCAAATTCGTAGGTTAGTTGATCATTTGAAGAAGCGCCCAATGTCATTTGGCGCGGAAAAGCTATTGTGGAATCTAGTCTCATTCCTAAGCCCCATTCAGCATCCATGGAAATTAGCAAAGGAATCTTAGCACTTTTTTGATATCGATTGGTAAGTTTGGCTTGACGTGCAGGACTACCTTGCATAAAAATCAAGCCACCGATGCCATAATTATCTATTAACGATTGCACGCCGCTGGCGTCATAGTCTTTGTGATCTGGATCACTCCAGGCAGCAATCATAAAAAGCTGCCCAATTTTTTGGTCGAGGGTAAGTGTTTTAAAAAGCGAATCAGCCCAAGGAGTTGGGGCGTTCATGTAGCATGGTTGCTGTGCATTGGCGGCATTGAATGCCAATGTTGACGCGAATATTATGGAGAAAAGAATACGATTCACTTCGAAATGGTTTTGCTTGTTTACAAATCAACGATTTATACTACAAGTCTTGAACCACAATCAAAGCGCTTTTACAACAACATATTGTGCAAATCAAGAGACTTTCTCTAACGAACCGATTTTTTTCAATGCATGGCCCATTACAAACTGAAACTGTTCCTCGATAGTAAGGTTTGTATTATCAATAACAATCGCATCTTCAGCTGTTCTTAAAGGATCGTTATCACGGGATGAATCGTACTCATCACGGCTATTTAGATTTTTCAGAACCTCATCAAAAGTTATTTCAACTCCAAGACTTTTAAGTTCATCGAATCTCCTTTGAGCGCGCACCTTATTATCGGCTGTCATAAAGAATTTCAATTCAGAGTCGGGCATAACTACCGTTCCGATATCTCTGCCGTCCATCACCACACCTCGTGATTCAGCAAGACGACGTTGAAGCTTTACTAATTTTGTGCGCACTGCTTTGACATCCGAAACACGTGACACGTGATTGCTCACTTGCAAAGAGCGGATTTCTTTTTCGACATTTATTCCATTTAGGAAGGTTTCGCTTGCTCCCAATTCGATATTGTACTTAAACGTAATAAGCACCAATTCTAGTCCTTTTTCAAGTCCATCGGCATCCACTTTTCCATTGGAATGAATGTAGCCATGTTGCAAAGCGTATAGCGCCATAGCTCTGTACATAGCGCCAGTATCGACGTAGACATAATTTAATTCTTTAGCAATAGCTTTTGCTATTGTACTCTTTCCACAAGAAGAGTATCCGTCGATGGCGATGTTTATTCTTTTTTTCACGATGGCTAAGGCTTTAGGCTGTGTGCGAAAATAAGCACTCTAATTGATTTTCCCCTACTTTGATGTTAAGAAAACCTCAGCAATCATACATCTTGCGCTTCCTCCTCCAAGATTTTCAATTGTTTCAAGCGGTGAATGAAGGATTTGAAGCCTTTGATTTAGAATAGACAACTGCTCTGGCTCCAAGCTCTGGAAGGCCCTTTCTGACATTATTAGGAACTTTTCTCCCTTATAATTCTTGACTTCCAGCATATTTCCAGCAAATTCATTCACTTGCTCCTCGGTAATTTCAACGATAGCTCTATGATGCTCTAAACTCGATTTTACCATTCTTCGCTCTTCCAAATCATCAATAGATTCCAGACTTACTATAGCAAATTCTGAGCATATGGACATTATAACATTCGTATGATAAACGGGCATTCTAGCCTCATTCACTGTATGGAATGCGCGAAATCGAATGACATCATAACCACTTTGAGCCGACCAAATATCAAGAACCTCCGAATTTGTGCGCTCCGACAAGCAAGCATAGGCGAGCTTGTTTACTCTATCCAAAACAAGGCTACCAGTGCCCTCTAGGTACTTCCCGTAATTTTCTGAATCAGAGATATCAATGATTTGATTCACATGAAAGCCTACATCCTCCATTCGCTCGGCCAAATTTGACAACCTCTCCAGTCTTCTATTGGGGGCGAACATAGGGTAAAGAAAAACGGTGTTGTCTTCATGAAAAGACACCCAATTATTTGGAAACAATGAATCTGGTGTGAAAGGCTCAGCATTGTCTTGCCATACCAGTACATTGATTTCATTAAATTTCATTTTTTCGACCAGATCATCGAACTCCATAATGGCCGCTGTAGATGAATCACCAAAACCAACAGTATCAACCTGTTGAAAATAGTTATTCACGGCCGTTTGCTCATTCCTTGAGAAAACAATCGGTCGAATCATAACGACGGTGTTTGTACTTTGGTCCATAATTTCAGAGTTACTGCCTCAACCAACCTTGATATAACTTGAGACTAATTTTAAAACGTATTATTTTCCTTTTTGCTATCCTATCGATATTCTCGTGTGGTGAAGGTGGGTTTTTTAATCGTAAAAACGAAGGTATAATAATTTACGATGTTACTTTTCCTTATGAACCAAAAAGCATTCGACTTGAGCTTTATCCCAAAGAAATGACTTTTGAATTTTCGAAAGGATTAGTCAAAGCATCTTTAAGTTCTTCTTTTGGGGTTGTGGCAACAGAGATTATAATCGACAATGAGGACAAGAAGTATTCGCAAGTATTGAAAACATTCGGAGATCAATACGTCATGAACCTCGACGCAAATTCCATTCATACATGGATCTCTAAAAATATTCCGGACAGAATCGAATCTACAAATGATACATTGACAATTGCTGGTTATTTATGTAATAAAAGCATCGCATACTATAACAACGACTCCCTACCTCCTATCGAACTATATCATACCAAAGAACTTCATATCGACTATTCAAATTGGTGGAACCAATATGATGAAGTTGATGGATTTTTGCTTGGTTATGAACTAGAACAATATGGTAAACGGATGCGTGTTACTGCCCGCGAAATTACCTATCAAGAAATAGCTCCTGAAGTTTTCAATCTACCAACTGCGGCGGCTGAAACAGATGCTCAGGGCATGACAGAAAAAATTGATAAGCTCATGAGTGAATTCATGGGTGGTAACTAAACATATTCAAACGCGACGAACATGAGTAGAGAACTCGCGAGTCGCGTTTTTTTTTATTGAATGAACTTTTTTTAACTAGCCATGTACGGGGATTAAAATTACCCGAATGGCGAATCCGATTTCCCTCAAACTAAGCGACTTCAAAAGTTGGTTAAACGAAGATGCACGGCATTTTCAAATCATTTCACAAGTTTTTTTCCTCTGTTATGGCATATTCAATTTAGGCTGGGATGCCGATTGGATAAACTTTGTATCTGTATTTGCTGGAGCATTGCTCATTCAGGTTATAGTTATAAAATTCGCTAGCATTCCGATGCACAGTCTTAAAAGCGCAATTATAACCTCGCTCGGACTTTCATTACTTCTAAAAACAAACTCTCCTGCCCTTTTCTTTATCGCAGGAACACTTGCGATAGGTCAAAAATTCGCTTTCAAGATGAATGGTAAACATTTGTGGAATCCTGCAAACTTTGCCATAATCATATTGGTTCTATTTAGTGACAATGCTTGGGTATCTCCAGGACAATGGGGCAGCAGTGCCATTTTGGTATTGCTAATTGCAGTTGCAGGACTGAACGTTATTTCGAGAGTGAATCGAGTTGAAACAGGCCTCGCGTTTATCCTAAGTCTTGCGATATTAGAATATGGTCGAACCATTCTATACTTAGGTTGGGGACATGAAGTTTGGCTGCACAAACTAAGCAGTGGTTCATTGTGGCTTTTCGCATTCTTCATGATTACCGATCCGATGACATCACCAAACAATAAAAAAGCACGCTTGATTTGGGCTGTCTGTATCGCTGTGGTGTCTTTCATTCTAACCAATTTTTATTTCATCAACGCAGCTCCACAGTGGGTGCTATTTGCTCTAACGCCATTCACAATACTAATCAATAAAGTAATAAAAGGAGAAGCCTTCAATTGGCTTAAGAAAAAAGAAATGATTCAACCTCTAAACACACAAGTACAATGAAAAAATTAATCAGCTTATTCTTACTCTCTGTGCTTGTTAGCACGCAGGGTTATGCATTCTGTGGTTTCTACGTAGCCAAGGCAGATGCAACACTATTCAACAACAAAAGCGAAGTGATATTGGTCCGCGATGGCCGCCGCACTGTAATCACCATGAGCAATGACTTTAAAGGTGATGTGCGCGACTTTGCAATGGTAGTGCCAGTTCCAGTTGTACTCAAAGAATCGGATATCCGCGTTACCAAGCGAACTGTATTCGAGATGCTGGATTCTTATTCAGCACCACGACTTGTAGAATACTACGACAATAATCCATGTCAGGAAGTGTATTTATATGAGTCAGACGAAGCCACTGTTACATCTACCTCATTTGCGATGGCAAAAAGTGAACTATTCACGGTACAAGGCAATTCGAATGTAAAAATAGAAGCGCGTTATCAAATTGGCGAATATGACATTCTCATTCTTTCAGCAAAAGAAAGCAATGGATTAAAGGATTGGCTAATAGCAAACGGCTACAAAATACCTGAAACTGCTGCAGAAGTGCTGCAACCCTACATCAAGAGCAACATGAAATTCTTTGTAGTAAAAGTGAATTTAGATAAATTGAAAGGTGGTTCATTTGATTATCTAAGTCCAATACAATTGGAGTTTGAGCATGATAAATTCATGTTGCCAATTCGTCTCGGGATGGCGAATAGTACTGGAAGTCAAGACATGATTGTGTATGCATTTACTCGTCAAGGTCGTGTAGAGTGCACCAATTACAGAACAATGAAAATGCCATCAGACCGCAAAATTCCTCTTTTCGTTAAATCTCAATTTGGTGAATTTTACAAAAATCTATTTGCGAAAAACTACAAGCAAGAAGGCAAGAATGCTGTATTTCTTGAGTACGCATGGAATGTCACACCCAACTGGGGAATGAAATGTGATCCATGTGTTGGACCGCCACCGTTGCAACAAGAATTTGCCGATGCAGGAGTTTGGTGGGCGAATGATGGAAGTGGATCACAAACATTCTTCACAAGACTTCATGTCCGTTATGAAAAAGCGAAGTTTCCATCCGACTTGACTTTTCAATTGACTCCAAACAATGAGCACTATCAAGCGCGATATGTATTGACAAATCCTGCCACAGGCGAATTTGATTGCGAGGCAGGACAAGAATATTTGGAAAGCCTGAGTGAGCGAAGAAAACTTGAGGTAGATGAGTTGTATGCATTGACTGGAAAGATAGATGCAAAATCGACTAACTACATTAAGGAGTACAATAAGTTCAAGAAGCCTTCAGAAAAGAAAAATAGCATTCCGTTTTTGATATTTGACTGGTGGAAAAAACACGGTGGTAAGTTGATGATTTCATTTGCGCTGATATCACTTTCAATAGTAGCAATGAGGTTAAAACCCAAGACTAATCTGGCATTGCAAACTAACAACTAAAGAAAAAGGCGGCCTCGCTTTCAGCGAGGCCGCCTTTCAATTTTGTATAAATCAGAATTACTTCTTCTCTTCCATGAGCTGACTCATGCCCATCATTTGCTGCATTGTCTTTGACATGCCTTCTGGACTTCCATCCAAGAAAATGACGTTGCCCTTTCCATATTCAGCAAAATTCTTGATTGCTTCTGTCCACATAGAGAACATAATCATTGAAGTATCCAGATTAGCTTGTTGCATTTCACGCGCAGCATTGTTCATACCGCGAGCAACCTCTTCTCTGAATAAAGCAACACCTTGTCCACGAAGTTGAGCAGCTTCTCTTTCAGCAGACGCCGCAATTTTGATTGCATTACCATCTGCTTCAGCAGCTTTTGTTTTCGTGATCAATAATGCTTGACCTTCGTTTTCAGCAGCTGCTTTTAAGTTATTTGAAGCAACTACTTGGCTCATTGATTTCATGATCGCCTCATCGAACGTGATGTCATTGATTTGCAAATCTTGAAGGTGGTAACCCCATTCCTCAAGGCTCAAGTCAATTTGTTCTTTCACATGCTCAACGATATCTCTTCTCAAA
>JBIIBU010000005.1:0-26755 GCA_044239235.1 Flavobacteriales bacterium | reverse complement strand
TTCATGATATGAAGCGTTTCAAAAGTGATGAAAGAATAAAAGATCTGCTCCGAAATGCAAAAGCTATTGGTTGTTTCTATGCAGAATCTCCAGCAATGCGCATGTTGCTGACGAAACTTCAAGTTGATGATTATTTAGGACTTGTTGCCGCGAGTAGCGTTATTCGTCCTGGAGTCTCTCAATCAGGTATGATGCGTGAATTTATTTTGCGACATCGATTTCCTGAAAAGAGAAAAAATGCTCATCCTGTAATGCTTGAGATTATGCCTGAAACCTATGGTGTAATGGTATATCAAGAAGACGTCATCAAAGTAGCTCACTACTTCGGTGGGCTTGATTTGGGCGAGGCAGATTCGCTTCGTCGAGGTATGTCTGGTAAGTTCCGCGGACGTGAAGAGTTCGATAACGCGCGACAAGCATTTTTTGATAAAGCCGCGTTGAAAGGTCATAAACCAGAACTTATTTCGGAAGTGTGGCGACAAATTGAAAGCTTTGCAGGATATGCATTTGCCAAAGGACATAGTGCGAGTTATGCCGTAGAAAGTTATCAATCTCTTTTTCTAAAAGCATACTATCCGCTAGAATACATGACCGCCACCATCAATAATTTCGGTGGATTTTACAGCACAGAATTATACGTTCATGAAGCACGAATGCATGGAGGAAAAATAGAACCACCTTGTGTAAATGAAGGAAGCGCAGTTGCTGTTTTAAGAGGAAATAGACTTATTCTAGGACTTGGATTAGTGAAAGATGTAGAACACAATACGATTATAACGATACTTCAAGAACGCAATGATAATGGGCATTTCGAGAGTTTTGAAGATGTATTGAATCGCGTGAAAATTTCACTCGAACAAATGGTTACGTTAATTCGAGTAGGCGCATTTCGTTTTACTCAAAGAAGTAAAAAAGACTTGATGTGGAATGCGCATTTTCATTTTGGAGCGAATAAAATGAATGTGCCAGATCCGGGGCTTTTCGAAACACCTGCGCGTACTTTCACATTGCCTCCGTTAGAACATTCGTGGCTTGAAGATGCGTACGATGAACTCGAATTGATTGGGTTTCCGCTGTGTAATCCATTTGATCTCCTCCTAGAATATCCAACCAATGATGCGTACGCTAGAGATTTGCCGAATATGATTGGACAAAAAGTTCACGTCATTGGATATTTGGTAACAGTTAAGAATTCTCGCACTTCAAAAGGTGATCGCATGTATTTCGGAACGTTCCTAGATCGCGAAGGGTATTTCTTAGACACCGTTCATTTCCCACCTGTATCGTCCAATTACCAATGGAGAGGAAAAGGTATATATCATGTCGAAGGAAAAGTTTGTGAAGAATTTGGAGCAATTAGCATTGAGGTTTCCTTCATGGAAAAACTCGCTTACATGAGCGACCCTAGATATACCTAATGATGGTGTCAACTATTTATTGCTATGGCATTCTATGCCGAATAAACTTATATAATTTATGCCAATTTATTCATTTTAAGAGTCATTAGTTTTGTTCAAAGACTAATTACAAAAGCAAATGATGCTAAAATGAAAGTTGAAATTGCAAAACAAGAAATAGAATCCCGCATTTTCACAATTCGTGGAATGCAAGTAATGTTGGATCGTGACCTTGCTTGTTTATACCTAGTGACAACTAAAGTTCTGAATCAAGCTGTTAAAAGGAATATACTTCGTTTTCCAGAAGATTTCATGTTCCAACTTACAACAATCGAGAAAATTGAACTGGTCACAAATTGTGACCGGTTAGAAAAATTAAAACACTCAACAGCACTCCCCTTTGTATTCACAGAGCATGGAGTTGCGATGCTATCCTCTGTCTTGCGATCTGAAGCTGCTATTGAAATTAACATTTCAATAATGCGCACTTTTATGCAGTTCCGAAATGACATTAAATCAGGTAAAATTCTCCTTCAAAGACTTTCCAATGCCGAGAAAATGCTGATAGAGCATTCCGTAAAAATAAACTTACTTATATCAAATCAAGATGAGAAAAAACACCAAACGGGCATCTTCTTCAATGATCAAATATTCGATTCATACGTTTTCGTTTGTGAGCTTGTTCAGAAGGCGAAAAAATCAATTGTACTGATAGACAATTACATCGATGAATCTGTTTTAGTCCAATTATCCAAAAGAAACCATGGTACAATTTCAATTATTTACACCAAAACCATTTCACCTCAGCTACAATTGGACATAACAAAACACAATTCTCAATACCCTCCAATAATCATTAAAACGATCAAAAACGTCCACGATAGATTTTTGATAATAGATGATAAAGAGCTATATCACATTGGTGCATCTTTAAAAGACCTTGGTAAAAAATGGTTCGCTTTTTCTAGAATAGACTCGCTTCTTCCTGAGGTCCGGAAAAGGTTATAGGGGTCTGTAAAATCCAATTCACCAGCAAGAACTCCAACATTTTCGAGATATTAATTTTCTGTTGAAGGATCAATGTCAGATATTTGAGATAGTATTCAACCTGCCTAAGAAAGGAAATAATGAAATTCAAGATTACTTGCGCGGTTATTCTCGCATTATGCTCTTCAGCAATTGTTGCTCAACGAAACCAGTTTCGCGTAGCAATGAGCGAGGCTGACAACTTCTTTGAAATTGTTGAAAGAGCTGAAGAATATTTCACTGACAAGCAATTGACACCGTCAGATCTAATTACCGACAATGAATACATCAAGTTTAAAAGATGGGAATGGTATTGGCAAACACGCATTCTTCCAGACGGAAGCTTTCCTGATATGCTCGCCCAAAAAAGAATCTACGATGATTTGAATAGCCGATCCAATAGAGATTTAGACAATGCTTGGACGAACATTAGTCAAACAACAACCCCAAGTGGATATGATGGAATGGGTCGTCTTACTTCGATTGCATTTCACCCAACTGATCCGAATATATTCTATGTCGGCGCACCAATTGGCGGTATTTGGAAAACCATCAATGGTGGTGAATCGTGGATTGCTTTAGGTGATTCACTTCCATATCTCGGTGTTGGAAACGTATGTTTAGATTACAACAATCCAGATATTCTTTACATCACGATTGGTGATCACTCAGGATGGTGGAATTATGGCTTGGGAGTTTATAAATCAACTGATGCAGGGTTGACTTGGAATCCAACATCACAAGTGACCAATTTCACAAACCAAGTTGCGTATCAACGCATGGTGATGAATCCAGTGAATAGCCAAGAAATCTTCTCTGCACAAACAAACGGCTTATTCAGAACACAAGATGGTGGAGAGACATGGACTATGGTTCATGACGGTCATCACAACGATGTAATCTTCCAACCCGGAAGTCCTACAACACTTTATACAAGCATTGATGATTACTGGGGAAGCAGTGAAGTATACGTCTCTTATGACAATGGCGACACTTGGATGATGATTACAGACTTCAACACTCCTTATTCAAACATTCAACTTACTGTTACTCCAGATGACGATCAATATCTAGGCATACAACATGCTCATGATGGCGTCACCGATTTCTATTTAAGCACAGATGGTGGCATTAATTTAGAAACGCCTTCTAATTTGGATGAAAACGGAATTATCTTCTTTTCGCCCACAAATAAAAATTTGATGTATAGCGGTTGGATGAAAGTTTGGAGATCCTACGATGCTGGTTGGCAATGGGAACAAAGTACAATGTGGTATCAAGTTGATGAATACCCTGCAGTGCACGCAGATCAACGTTATGTTGCGTACCACCCAATCACAAATGAAATCTATTTCTGTAATGACGGAGGTTTGTACAAATTCAATGAGAACACCGAAGAATGGACTGACCTTTCAAATGGATTAATCATTACACAATTCTATCGTATTGCTGTTTCACAAAATGATGAAATTTTTATGATTGGTGGAACGCAAGACAATGGAGGAAGAAAGCGAATTGGTTTCAACGCATGGTCGAACACCAATGGCGGTGATGCGATGGAAGTGGCTATTGATCACGAAGATGACAACACCATTTATACAACATACATCTACGGCCAATTATACCGCAGCACCGATCAATGGAATGACGATACGTATTATGAAATAACTCCAGAACAAACAACTGGTGGGGCTTGGGTAACACCTTATGTCCTCGACCCGAATGATCCTTCGGTTTTGGTAGCTGGTTACGAAGAGGTATTTAGATCAACAAATCAAGGCGATTCATGGACTCAATTGACAACCAATCTTACAGGTAGTGTCGATAATAAAATAACTGCTGTCGCCGTAGCACCATCAAATTCAGATTATATCTACGCAGTAAGAAATACTAAAATCTATATGACCACAGATGGTGGAGAAAACTGGGTGAACTACACGGTTTTTCCGGGCGGAACCTTTGATGCCGCAGCCACATCAATAACAGTTCACCCAACAGACCCATTAAAAATATGGGTGACTATTGGCGGTTATCAAGCAACAAATAAGGTACGCTACAGTGAAGATGGCGGAGACAATTTCACAAACATTACATACAATCTTCCCAACACGGTTATCAATTGTGCGGTGATAGATAAAGAAAGTACTGGATATGATTTATACATCGGAACAGATGCTGGTGTATTCATTTTGAATACCACAAATGAAGAATGGGATTACTATGGCGCAGGCATTCCTAATACTTCTGTAACTGATTTAGAAATTCAATACAGTGGAAGAAAACTTCGCGCAGGTACATTCGGGCGGGGCATCTGGGAAGCTGATCTCATGTCAGAACCGGGAGCTTCGGTAAATAATTATACCTCCGATTTTTCGCAGTGGGTTTCCATTGTAAACAATCCTGCTGCTGATTTCCTTATGTTGAATGTGCATGCATCACAAAATGAGAACACACAAATAATCATTTACGACATTCAAGGGAAAGAGGCTCTGAATTTTCCGATGCAATTAACGATGGGCAATTATCAACGCATGATTGACACTTCTAAATTGATAAACGGCAACTACATTTTGAAAATAATAGGCAACGGTTATGCTTCAACCGGAATGAGATTCGTCAAGTTATAAGTTCTGATTGTTCCAATAACGTTTGCCATAACCGCAAAAAATCTCGTCTCCACCTTTAATCTTCTTGGTGGCGACGAGACAAACATTATTATCATCATCCATTGCAATTTTCGCATTATTACGAAACCTTGATTTGCCGTGCGCTTCAGCATCGTTGGCATATCTCGCCAAACATTTTGATTTCATAGAATCCAAAATTGTTCCGTCGAGTTTATTGATAAAATACTTGTCGTTTTTCTTCAATGCACGCAGACGTGCTTGATTTTGAGAAATGATTTCACCACCGTAGATGGCGATTATTTCATCTTTGAAAATATCGATAACGCTAAACAATCCATTCCCTGCATTTTCCAATTTCGAAATTTGAACGAATAAATACGTTCGCTCCGCCGCCTCAATCACACTATATTCCATTCCCAAATATACCCCTTTCTTCATTATTGCACCCCTAAAGGGGTGCTTTTGACCCGCTGTGCTCAGCGAAATTGGATTCAAAATAAAACACCTTATGATCACTAACGTATCCGAATGGATGGTGAAATTCAATTAGTATGAGCTAAGCCATTGTTATTAGTTTTGTCCTATGAAATTTTTGATAGTAGGACTCGGGAATATTGGTTCTGAATACGAGAACACCCGTCATAATATTGGATTTAAAGTAGTGGAGCACCTCGCGTCTAACGCAGGTGCTTCATTTGTTACTGGCCGTTACGCAGCGACTTGTGAAATGCGCCACAAAGGAAAAACATTCATACTTATCAAGCCTTCCACGTATATGAATCTTTCTGGAAACGCAGTGAGATATTGGATGCAAGAAGAAAAAATCCCACTCGAACATGTCTTAGTAATTACAGATGATCTAGCTCTGCCATTCGGCAAATTGCGCATGAGAGGCAAGGGAAGTGATGGAGGACACAATGGACTTAAACACATTCAACAAATCCTAAATACTGATGCTTATGCTCGTCTAAGATTCGGTGTGGGTGCTGAATTTTCGAAAGGTCAGCAAGTAGATTATGTGCTAGGTGAATGGGGAGATGAAGAAAAGAAAACACTCAACGAGCGAATTGAAATCGCAAGTAAAGCTGTACTAAGTTTTGGATTAATTGGGTTGGCTAGAACGATGAATGACTGCAACACGAAATAGATTATCGTGTTCTGATGTATTCAAATTTTCCAATCCTGATGCGCCATACGCGTCGTTTACCTTCGTCCTTTCTTTCCATGCCAATTGGCAAGTCGCGCTCTTCTCTTGTCCTTTCAAACTGTCTTTTTACCAATGAAGATGTAAAATTCTCTTCTGGATAATCTTCACCACCCCAAAGAGTTTCTTTCGCCTTAGTTTCAGCAAATTCAAGCACACTGCTATATCTGCGTGAATTACTTGCACCCTTGCTAGAAGTATTGATTATCGAGCCATTGCCATTACCACCAAAAGAATTCTCATTTGGATCGATTGGATTGATCACTGGATTTTGATTAGCATAATTCTCCTCTGGCAATTCAATGATTTCTTTAGGAGAATTCTCTTGTTCTTCTTTTACTTCATTTTTATTCGGCACTATTGTTCCCGACTTAGAAGGACGATTATTTTTCTTTGGCTGATAAGCAACATCATTGCTCACATCATCCACACGCTCCATGTTCCTTGGCTTGCTTGGTGAAGCGTTCTCACGAATAGAATCTTTCGAAACACCATTTATAACTTCCTTCTCCCATTCACTTGCCGTTCCAGCTTTGTGACTAGTTGAAGGCATATTAAACCAAAGCAATACCGCAATGGCCGCAGCTGCTGAAGCATAATACATTGCACGGCGCATAGTAACAACACGAGCACCTGTTTCAGATTTTGGTGAGATAGGGATAACACTAGCCACAGACTGCTGCTGATACAACATCAATTTAGCATCAAAAATAATTTCTGGAGCTTTCAAGCGAGGAAGTACCACGGGCTTAGCGCCAACGGGCTTTTCGTGCTTAGAAACTACTGGAGGATGCACCGGTTTTTCACCGGGAGCAACAGACTTATACAAATCAGACTTATTAATGCCTGAATGACTTTCAGCATTAAAAGAAAAACCATCCAAGCCATCCATTTCTTCAGAGAGGTCAGGATTAGCCGCAAGAAACAACCGCATCTCCTCTTGGAGCGATGCGTCAAGGTTTCCATCGATGAAATCGATGAAATAAACCTCGTAATTGTCTCTTGTTATTCTCATAATACGTTCTCGATCTTTCCGATATATTCTTTCAAAGCTACACGAGCTCTGTAAATGTAAACCTTCACTTGCGATTCATTCAGCCCAGTGATCTCTTCAATTTCCTCATAACTGTATCCTTCGTAATCACGAAGCATTATCACTGATTTTTGAATGGTTGGAAGTTGCTCCAATGCCCCATTCAAAACATCATGCAAGTCGGTGTATTGTCGCTCTGAAGCTGTTATATTGGTCTTCAAGGCATCTTTTGTATACTCCACTTGCCTTTTCTCTCTTCTGATCATATCGATCATCGTATGATACCCTGAGGTAAAAATATACGACTTCGCTTTTTCAAAAGAAACCTCCCCAACCTTTTGCCACAGCTTCGTAAATGTATCCTGCACCAAATCTCTTGCCTTGTCGCTATCCTTTAAGTTTTTAAGAAGGAAACGGTACAAGCCATCCGAATGTAGGTCAACACATTTATTGTACTCCGTAGCGGTCATTAGAGGGCTTTTTCAAATATAGGACGACCACACATTCGATTAGTTACAAAATAATTGAGAAAAAAAAAGCCCTCCGAAATTCGGAGGGCTTTTTGGAAGTATCGAGAAAGATTATTTCTTTTTCTTCTTGTCATCAGCTGCAGCGTTTGCTTCAGCGATTGTAGCACGAGTTGCAGAGATAGTAACAACCGCAGATGCTTCTGCTTCAGCGAAGCGGCAACCAGGGATTGAAATCTCGCGAACACGAACCATATCTCCAATTTTAAGTGGAGTGATGTCAACTACGATTGCGTCTGGAAGAGCATCTGGAAGACCGATGATGCGCATCTTACGGTAGTTAAGAACCATTTTACCACCCGATTTAACACCTTCAGAGCTACCAACTACACGAACTGGCAATGCTGTTTTCACTTCTTTACCAGGAACAAGTTCCAAAAGGTCGATGTGAGTTACACGGTCAGATACTGGGTGAGTTTGCTTTTCTTGAAGAACCGTTGAATAGGTTTTTCCATCGATCTCAAGGTTGATCTGGAAAGTTTCTGCTTGACGGAAAAGTTTAGTCAAATCCATTTCGCTTACGCTAAAATGTACTTGGTGACCACTTCCGTAAAGAACTCCAGGAACGCGCCCACTTCTGCGCAGTTCTGTAGCACCTTGTCTTCCTACGTTCTCGCGAAGAGAACCGCTCAAACTAATTTGCTTCATTGTGATTTATTTATGAAATTAAAAAATGTGAACTAATACTTTTGTTTTCCAATAGGTTGTGCAACACATCCGCGAAAAGCTTAGAAACACTGACAACTTTAATTTTGTCGTGTGCTACATCAGATCGCAATGGAATACTATCGGTAACAATTAATTCAGTAAGTACTGAATTTTGAATGCGCTCATACGCCTGTCCGCTAAGTACAGGGTGAGTACAAATGGCTCTAACACTAAGCGCACCCGCTTCAAGCATCATTTCTGCTGCTTTGCAAAGAGTACCTGCTGTGTCGACCATATCATCAACTAATACAACGTTCTTTCCTGCTACATCCCCAATCACCGTCATGCTTTCCACTTTATTAGCCACCTTTCTTTGCTTGTAGCAAATAGCAAGGTCTACACCAAGCATCTTAGCATAAGCATTGGCACGCTTCGTTCCTCCTGTATCAGGAGCAGCTATGATTAAGTCAGGAATATTTAACGATTGCAAGTACGGCATGAAGAGCGTGCTTGCATAAAGATGATCAACTGGAACCTCAAAGAAACCTTGAATCTGCTCAGCGTGCAGATCCATAGTGATCACACGATTTACACCCGCCGCAGTAAGTAGGTTGGCTACAAGTTTCGCTCCGATTGCCACACGTGGCTTGTCCTTTCTGTCTTGACGAGCAAAACCGAAGTAAGGCATTACAGCTACGATACGCTTCGCTGATGCACGCTTTGCAGCGTCAATAAGCAAAAGCAACTCGAATAAATTATCTGTTGGAGGAAAGGTAGATTGAACAATGATGACGTCTTTTCCGCGCACGGTCTCTTCGATTGAAGGTTGAAACTCCCCATCGCTAAAGCGTTGCAGAATTACATTTCCAAGCGAAGTTTCCATTGCTGATGCAATGCCTTCTCCGATATACATCGAAGCTGAACCTGCTAAAATTTTGAACGTATCACTCATTTTGTACCCCTTTTGAGGGGCGCAAAGATAGTCTTTTTTCTTTAAGATTCTATCAACCAGCCCGATTGAGGGATGCGTTTTTTAATCAAAGCAAACATTATCCCTACAAACATGACTAAAGACAAGCCATAATAGGTCCATTCATTTTGAAAATCACCCTCAGGTGCTTCCAAACTCATTCCGTTGTAATGGAAAATGAAAATGGCTAGGGCATTATTGGCTAGGTGAGCCAAAATCGACACCCATAATCCTCCCGACCAGAGGAAAATGTATCCAAGCATAGCGCCCAGTATCAATCGTGGTAAGAAACCATAGAATTGAAAATGAAAGAAAGAAAAAACAATAGCGCTAAACCAAACCCCAGTATGAATATTCTTAGTTGCACCAATCATTAATGGTTGCAGCACTCCTCTAAATGCCAATTCTTCGCAAACTGCTGGTATAATCGCAATACAAAATATGGTACTTATCAATGACCCTATGCCATTGTAATTCAAAATCAGTTTAGTCAGATCACCTGCGCGATCTTCAGTTGGTTTTAGCCAAGCTTCTAGAGCACTGCCTTCTGGGATAAAAGCATGATTGATGCGCGCAGTCAAATCAATTATTCCACCGGATGTCACGATCCATAATATCGCCAATAAGACCACCATCAATGAAGGGGTCATATTCGCTCGAAAAGCATTCGGCGCTCCAAAAATGATGATGTAAATAAACACGGGCAAAAGGAAGGTGGATACCTGTGATAGGTTGTTCATCCACTTCAAAAGTTCAATATGCTCCGGTTTAGGAGTAGCTACTAGCTCTTCAATTTCACCCAAAGAAATGCCATTTCCAATGGCAAGAAGTACAGCGGCTCCCGCGCCAACTGTGGCGCAAACCAAAATTAAGGCCCCAAATAGAAGTGCCCTTAGACCAGGAGACATCTCCTGAAAAAATGGATTTTTCATGATACAAAAGAAGCTAACTACCTTTGCATTCCCAATCCGTTGGTGTAAAAGTTATCATGATAAAAATTGGAAAAATAGAATTGCCAGATTTCCCTCTCCTCCTGGCACCTATGGAAGACGTGAGTGATCCGCCTTTCCGTATGCTTTGTAAAGAGCACGGAGCGGATATGATGTATACAGAATTCATCAGCAGTGAAGGGCTAATTCGCGACGCGACTAAGAGTAAAATGAAACTCGATATATTCGAATACGAGCGTCCCATCGGTATACAAATATTTGGTAGCGACATTACAACTATGGAGCAATGCGCAAAAATCATCGAGACCGCCAATCCCGATTTGCTGGATATCAATTACGGCTGCCCAGTAATGAAAGTGACCTGCAAAGGAGCCGGCGCTGGCATTCTGAAAGACATCGACAAAATGGTTCGTATGACAGAGGCTGTTGTTAAAGCTACCTCATTGCCGGTGACTGTGAAGACTAGATTGGGCTGGGACGATCAAAGCAAAAACATTCTTGATGTTGCCGAACGACTCCAAGACATCGGAATTCAAGCGCTCACCATTCATGGCAGAACAAGAGTGCAGATGTACAAGGGACAGGCAGACTGGACATTGATTGCAAAAGTCAAAGAGAATCCCCGTATTAAAATTCCAATCTTCGGCAATGGAGATATAGACTCTCCTGAAAAAGCGTTAGAGTATAAAAATAAATATGGCGTAGACGGGATAATGATTGGTCGCGCTAGTATCGGATATCCCTGGATATTTAACGAGATAAAACATTTCTTGAAGACGGGTGAAAAGCTTGATCCACCAACAATCGAAGAAAGAGCGGCAGCTGCCAGAAAACACTTCGAATTCTCTATCAAATGGAAGGGCGATAAACTTGGTGTACTTGAAATGCGCCGTCACTATTCAAATTACTTCAAGGGATTTGCAAACTTCAAAGAAGATCGAATGCAATTGGTTACAATGATGGAGCCTGAAGCCATTATTGACAAACTAAATGAAATCGGGACCAGAGTTTATAGCTAAATAAAAAAGCCAAAAAAGTTTCAAATACTTGTAGCAGGGAGAGAGTCCATGCTACAAAAATTCTAAAGCTTTTTCGGCATTTTTTTCTTGAAAGTTGTTTTTCAGATCTACACTGAATAACAACAAAAAAACTAACTAACTAACACTAATATAACTTTACACCTAAACACTCTTGTTGTGAATAACAAAGATACGGACGGCTGTTTCATGTATGAAATTTCGCCACACGTCAACGCAACATCACCAATTACCTAATATTTTGAATATAAGCATATTGGTTTTATTCGCGGACTTCTAATTGTCTAATCTAATGCCTTGAATGACAGCATTACGGGCATGAAAAAAGGGGCCTAAGCCCCTTAATTCAATAATCAAAAAACCTTATACTTTTTCCTTTTACTCAATTACCAAGCAAGATCCGCTAAACAA
This sequence comes from Flavobacteriales bacterium, assembly GCA_044239235.1. Taxonomy (GTDB): domain Bacteria; phylum Bacteroidota; class Bacteroidia; order Flavobacteriales_D; family Sanyastnellaceae; genus JAIXWP01. The sequence continues at coordinate 14,925 of JBIIBU010000005.1, read as the reverse complement.
TTGCTTGTCGTCTTGACTCAAAGCAATTACATAAGCGCCCTCGCTGAATTTACCATTTGGAATGATGTGACTTCTTGTTGAACCATCCAATGACTCAGTCATTACCATTTGTCCAACACTATTGTACACCGTCATCACCACCTTGCCCTCGTAGTTGTCTTTCCATTGAATCATCCATGCGCCGCTCATTGTACCCAGTTGAATAGAATTCAATTCATCTGTTACAATAGAGCTAGACTCATTTGCAGCTTCTTGGGCCGCAACGATTGCTTCAGCACTAACAAGATTGCCTGATCCAACCACAACTTCAACTTGCTGAGCTGCACATCCTGTAGATGAAGAGAAAGCTACTGTGTAGCGACCTGCTGCCAAGCCAGTGTATGAAGATGTTGATGCGCTTGAACTAACTGTTGTTCCAAGTTCATTAACCAATGTGTAGTTCCAAGAATCATTTGTAGAAACCACATCAATAGATCCGTTATCAGTTGTGAAGTTATCGGCTTGCAATGAACCGAAGCTCACCAATGAGCGTGGCTCAATGATCCAACGAACGCCTTCATAATTTGCTTCAATGTTCGCGTTGATTTTCATACCAACCTCTAGTGGAAGTTCAACACCTGTTACCAAGTCTTTAATGATCCAACATGTGATATCACTTGACATTGGAAGTGCGCTTACAGTCAAGGTGTACTTTCCTTTTGTTGGTGCATTCACATAAAGTGGAATATTGTTTTCACCCCATGATTGACGAACATCAACAGCCAACTTCTCGTTGTCATTTGATTTGCTATACAGAGAGTGCATTTCTGCAACTGGTCCAACAAGACGATATGCATCGTAGCTATCCTCAAAATCTGCTGTCGCTTCTGGTGAAGTCAAGAGCATCAATTCTTCTTTAAATTGACCACGTGCTAATTCAAATACAAAGCCATTAGGTCTTACATAGCTGCGCTCAAGCATCGCGTTGGTCGCTGTCTTCATCGCTTCTGTGTAGTTCAATGAAGAACCTTGCAATGTTGCGCCAACAAAGAAACTCTGACCCATTGGAATGTAGCGTGATGCATTTCCAGTGCTTGTTGCACCATTGTATGATTTGTATGAACCTGATTGCGAATCATACACATAATAGGTGGTTACACCGGCACTATTTGCTACTACTTGGTTCCAATCCACCTCAGAAGGATATGGGTTCAGCATCAAGTTCCATCCATCTCCCGTTGATGACGTATTTGTAAGACTCAATGGTATAGATACATTGCCCTTTTGGAATGCACCAGTTGCGTCCAATGTATTTGCAGCACCTGTCATGTAAACCATATATCCTTTGCTAGTCAACAATGGATTTGAAATCGATGTTGAGCCAACCCATCCAACGTTTCTGTCTCCAGCTAGAGCCTCGTTGTAGGTATATATACTATTGAAGTTATAGGTAGGATAGTCAGAACCAGGGAAACCTGTTGTAACTAAATCATCGTTCCAATCACCAAGGGTAAGGCCTGTTATAGGACTTCCTAAATTCACAAAGTTTTGCAAGGCAGCCGGCAAGTAACGTTGTGCAGTGATTGTTCCTACTACATCAGCATCTGTATTAATTTCACCGATAGAACCGGTTACAGTAGCATTGCTGATTAATGTAAGATAGCCATTGGTATTAACCATGCCTTTCTCTGCAGACAATACACCTCTAAGATTTACTGCGCTCAGTAGGGTGAGGGCCGTTCCAATATTTTTTTCAAGTGTATTGTAAACATTCAAATTATTCACGTTTAATACAGAGGCAGAACTAAAAGTTTGCGCCGCATCTCCTTTGAAAACTATCTTATTATTAGTTGCAGCTAAAGCTCCACCAAGATTTGCATTTCCGTGGATTACCAACTCATAACTTCCACAGTCCAATGTTGAGGCTCCTTGTGAACTAAGGTGGTCGCAAACAAAGGTTTTATCTAATGTAATAGTGTGTCCTGTTTGGATAACGACATTTGTAAATCGACCAGGCTTTTTCACACTTCCTGCTCCACTAGTTGAATTAGACCATACAGAACCAGTTAAGCCTCCTGATCCAACAGAATAAATAGTTTCAGCACAGCCTTTTTGAATAAATGACATATCATCAATTGCGAGCTTTTGTCCATTACCACTTGCGTAATAATAGCGCACACCATAATTTGACGCGTAGCTATAAGTTTCGTCTGTGCCAGTTCCTAGTGTAACTAGCGCATCAAAACCACCGTTGCTATCATATTTCAAAGTCCACAATCCGTTTTCGTCACGGATAATTTCAAAACCCGCTGTAGTATTTCCCGCGCCCCAATCAATTGAACTTGTGTAAATAGAAGTATATGCTCCATTAGAAATCTTCCATAGAGTTACCAAGTCAGCTGCAATTGGAGTAAGTGGATTAATACCTACTGCATAGCCATTGAGTGTTGCTGAAGTAAGATCTTTTTGATCAGATGAAAGAATAACTTGCCATTTAGTAGTATTGTCTGGCTCGTTTCCAAAGTGATTGATTTGGAATCTCCAAATGGAAGTCATACCTGCATAATACGTTCTATTCAAATCTGTGCTGAAATAATTTTGACCAGCAGAAGCAGAAGCACCAGAAACAAAGGATCTCAATCCCGATATCGGATTCGTTGTTGAAGCAGCCCATGGATTCGTTGAAGACAAATCAAAAGTGTAGGCGGGATCTGTTGTTTCAAATCCTGTAGAAACCAAAGTTTGGTATTCAGTTTCTTCATCTGCCACAAGCACTGAAGTAGATATTTGAGTGCCAAGTGCCGCAGAAACTCCTCCGCTAGCATTCGATAGTTCAAATACTAACGTCGCAATATCATCACATAGGACATTATCTGAAAGAGTAATGGAATAATTGAACGTTGTAGCTCCTGCTGGAATTGTAATTGTTGCTCCTGCAAAAGAATTGACGCGACTTACATCTCCACTAATTACATCGAGATCAACAGTTAAATTGGTACTTAGGGAAGGGTTTGACACCTCCAATGTTATGTCAAAAGTGCCACCATTTTCATTGACAGACATTGATGTGTTTGTCATTGAAACTACCGAGTTACATGAAGCGCCGTTAGCTAACTTAATTTCAAAAGTTAAAATCGACTCAAGAATATCCTCATCATCAACCATAATGTAATAAGTAGTTCCTGCTACTAGATCGAATGTTATGGTTGTTCCAATTGCATCCATATCGTCAATGTATGTCCAGTTGTCACTTCCACATGAAGAGCCATCTCTATAAAAGAAATCCACAAAATAACCACCACTTATAGCAGTAAGATCGACTACATAAGATCCAGACACATTTGGAGTATAACTCCACAGTGCTTCTCTACCTAAATCCACCCAAGCAAAATCAGGATAAGTATAAAAAGAACCTGCACCGGCAGCTAAAGTCGCACTTGTGGATGCACCACAAGAAGCAATAGTTCCTATGCTACTGCACGGGTCAAAAGCAGTGGTCACACATAGTGAGAAAGTGCCATCTCCGGTCAAATCGAAGTCATAGACTCGAATAAAATAAGTCGCTCCAATTGTTAAATTGTGGAAGACCGAATATTCAGATGTTCCAGTCCAATAATCAACGCAACCCATCGAGTTAAGTGATCCGCATGTTCCAGAAAAAACTTCAAAAACACCATCACCAAGTGTAGTTTCTGTCAATTCAATTTTATGTGAAGTAGCAGTTGCTACAAATTTATACCACACGTCATCTTCGGCACTACCCGCGCATCCTGCTAAAGTCTGAGATGCGCCAACCGAAGTTCCGTTGGTGCTTGTTACACAAGTCTCGCCCGTATTTACTGTAAGTGAAATTGCATTTTGACAATCGTCATTTGCAGGAGCAATACATCTCACACAAATAGTAAATCCTCCATTACCTGATGCATTACCATTACTGTGAACTCTAATATAATATGTAGCGCCAATAGTTAAACCAGTGACGTTGCGAACTTCTGTCGTGTTATTTCCAAAATCATTTACACATTCAAGTGAGGTTAATGATCCGCATGTGCCAGAAAAAACTTCAAAAACAGGATTACTCATACTAGTTCTTGCCACAGTAACTTGATGAGAAGTAGCAGTAGCAACGAACTTGTACCATACGTCATCATCAGCTGTACCTGAGCAACTTGCGAAGGACTCTGTAGCATTTGAACTACTACCTGAAACAGTAGTGCATGTATTATCTGAAGCAGCTGTTAGTGTTATGGCGCCAGCGCATTCGTCTTCACCCTTCTTGATACAAATTGAACCCGAAGTGGAGCCTGCAGTTCCATTCACGCGAACTATTCGCACGCGGTATGAAGTTCCTGCGGTTGTAGCGAATGTTACTGATTCCGTTGTAAGTGCACTACCAAAAGCATTGGCACATGCAAAATGAGTTGTAGCTCCGCAGGTTGCATATACGAAAATCGCCACATCCCTTCCGGTTGTAGTCGGTGTATATGAAACGGTAGAGGTAGCAGAAGCAGCTGTGAACCAAACCCAGCCGTCTTCTCCACTTGTAGATGTCGAACAATCGCTCAACGTAGGATTACCTAATGTTGAACTAGCAGTGATGGTAGCACACGTTCCAAGCGTCACCTGCTGCGCTGCATTCGTGCTGCAGTCAGCCGTTGAAGATTGTGAAAAGACTTTTGAAGCACTAAACAAAGTGCTTAAAAGCAAAATTAAAATGTACTTCAAAGTAAGGTTTTTTGACATGTGTTTTATGTTTTGATTTAACCAACTAGGGGGAGGGCCGCTCAAAACGTTTTTTTCAGTCTAACACTGCAAAGATAAATTAAAATTCAATTCGTCGCATATATTTATCGTTTTATCGATTATTATGATGATTTCATCGATATATTTGATTTTCAGAGAATTATACTATTCGAACCCACATTATAAGAAGGCGTGAACTCTTGTAACTGTAAAAAAACATACTTAAATGACAAAAATAGGGGTATAAAAAAAGCCCGTCTCGTTAGAAACGAGACGGGCTTTTCTAAAAAAAATATCCTATTTCGAAATAGAAGCAACTTTCAAAAGTTGTCCTTTTTCACTAATTCTAACCGTATAAATACCCTGTGCAAATCCTTCCATATCCACAAATAGGGTCTGACCAGCCGAGACACCACCGTTCTTTTCATACACAATCTGTCCGATAGAATTGAATACCGACACATTGCATGATGTTGCAGAAACACCATTGAAGTTGATCAACGCGCCTCCATCTCTTCTAATCACAGAAACTTCAGCAGACAATGATTCTGATACACCCACTGTAGTTTGAGCTACCACCTCAACCTCACCAATCAATTCACAATTGTCATTAGAAGCAATCATGGTAAAGATGTAGTTTCCACTTGCGGTAACATCGTAGTTAATTGAATTGCCTTCGCCAATTACAACATCGCCCAACATCCAAATAATGGAAGTAGCATTCTCTACATCGGCATGCAATACAATAACTCCAGTAGTTCCTTCAACAAACTCTATTGAATTGTCATCTGCAGAAGCAGAGCCTGCCAAAGCATTCAAATCAATGGTAGATAATTCAGACGTGTAATTTCCACAAGCACTAGCAATCGTAAGCACATAGTTGCTCGCACCCAATTCCGAAATAACCATTGCAGACTCATTGGTAACGCCACTAGCTACTACTGTTCCGTTTTGATCAACCAACGAATATGAATATTCTCCTGCGTTCACCGTGTTGAAAGAAACAGAACCGCTATTGGTTTCATTACACAAATCAATTTCAGAAGCAGAGCTAAACTCCACAGGGGCTGGCTCGTTAACGAAGACTTCATGGCTAGTTGCTCCACATGCTTCTAGTGAATTTATTATCTCTACGGTAAATGTTCCCGCTGCTGATGCATCAAAAGTAGAGGTGCCACTTCCTGTATACACAGTTGTTCCCAATTCATTGATGATTGAATATGTCCAATCTCCTTCAGGAACCTCAACCGCAATTTCACCAGTCTCTGTGCCGTTACACAATGCATCAGTTGATGAAATAACAACAGTTGGAGAAACCCGAATAATCATTCGGTTTCCTTGATATGGAGCGCCAACTGACACAATAACCTCAGTTCCTTGTTCAATTGCAGTGATAGTTCCTGTTTCTGTATCTTCAATAGTTAAACAAGAAGCCAATGGAACATTTTGTAACTCGGTAAATGAAATCACATAATCACCAGCTGCAGGAAGATCAAGGTAAACCGGAATTTCCAATTGTGTTGATGGTATTGGGCGTGCATCAATAGTAAGAAGCATTGCGTCGCTAGAAACCAATGCTAATTCTGGTGATGTTGCCACAGGGCTTTCAAATTTCTCGGCATCAAGAGTAGCGTCGAAACCATTGGTAGCTTCAGTCGAGAAAGCTACAAGAGCTTCGTCACCTTCACCATTTCTTTCGATGTTAATTCTAACAAATGATGCATCTTCCACACTTCGTTCGAAAGCAGCATTGGTATTGGTCTTAACAGACTCTATGAAATTCAAATTCTGCCCAAGTCCTGTAGCCTTAACAAAGAAACCTTGGCAATGAGGGATGTAACGCGAAGCACTTCCTGTTCCTAGATTCCCCGAAAACGTTCTATATCCAGGAAGGTTAGCATCGTAGACATAGAATAAATTGACATTGGAACTATTTGCTTCAAGCGCAATCCAATCCACTTCTGAAGGGTACAAGTTCGAAACAAGGTTCCATCCATCCGCTCCATTCGCATTGCTGGTATAGCTTAGCGGAACAGTAACGGGACCCTTTTGAATACTACCTGTCATGTCTACTGTTTGCGCAGAAGAGCTTTGATAGATTGCATAACCTCTATTAATATCAATCGAGTTTGTAATATTGGTTGCTCCAGTCCAACCCACGTTTCGTCCACCAGGCTGTGTTTCGTCATAAGATTGAATGTTATTGAACGAATACGGAGGTGGGAAATCTGATCCCAAGAAACCAGTTGTAGTAAGATTGTCATTCCAAGCTGCCAAAGTCAATCCCGAAATTGGGCTTCCCATATACACATATCCAGCTGGTGCAGAAGGGAAGAAACGATTAATAGTAACGTTTCCAGAAATATCTGCTGTTGCCGGAATTGGTCCAATAGAACCTGAACCTGAAAGGCTAGACATTAAAACTAAGTTTCCACCTGTTTGTAATGTTCCTTCTACTAAGCTCACTGCATTGCTCACTTGAGTAGTAGTTAGCAAATTCACAGTCCCAAAGTCATTGTCAATATTCAATTTATAGAATGTTGCTGGGCCAACGCCTAAAACATTTTGAGCCTCACTGCCTTTCATTACCACTGTTGAGGTGCCTACATTCACTGTTCCCGCTTGAGTCCAGTTGCCATAAACCTTCATTGTGTTTGAGTTCAATGAAAGTGATGCACCAGAGTCAATTGTGATGTCGTTGCAAACCACGTTTCCTGCAAGTGCTACAGGAGCGCCGCTTTGGACAACGATTCTTGTGAAACGACCTGTATTGATTGCCGCAGGAGTTCCAACAGGTTGATTAGACCAAATAGCAGCATTAAAATTCCCTCCTGGAGATTGGCTATAATAAATATTCTTACAGCCTTTCTGAATTACAGAAACATCATCAAGAGAAAGCTTATCGCTATTTGAAGCTGTGTAAATGAACTTCGCGCCGAAAAATTGAAAATCATCGTACACCACATCTGATCCTGTACCCAAACTCACTAAGTTATCAAAGTCTCCAGTTTGGTCTATAGACAATGTCCATCCGCCTGTTTCATCGCGTACGATTTGGAAACCGACTTCATTCAAAGTATTTCCCCAATCTAAAGCAGTTGTAATTACTGGAGTGAAAGCACCGTTGGTAACTCTCCACAAGTAAACAATATCAGCATCTCCTAATGCAACAGGATTAATACCTACAGCATATCCATTAGTAGTTGAACCAAAATAATCCGTGTTGTTTGAAGCCAAGAAAACTTGCCATTTGTTTCCACCTGAAGGATTAACATTGAAAGTCTTCAAATTAAATTTCCATGTTGTAGTGACACCAGCCAGCGAATTTTCATCCATACTAGTATAAACCGAGCTTGTTCCGGCTGCACCCGTATTTGAATGTCTCAAACTGTATGTACCTGTTGAAGGTGCTGAATTGCTTGCAGACCACGATCCATTTCCTGAACCGGTCCAACCAGTAGAATTACCATCTTCAAAATCATCACTAAGAAGAGTAGCATAGCCCATGTCATTATCGACTAAAGTCAATGTGTAAGTAGTTGGAGAAGCAATATAAGCGTTCAATCCGCCTGATACCGACTGAAGACTAAATTCCAATGTCTCAATATCATCACAAACCGCATTGTCATCGATGTAGAATGTAACGTTCTGCGTCCCGCTCGCGCCAGCGGCCCAGGTTACTGTTTGAGGCGAATAGCTTTGAAGGCGTGAAGAAGAGCCAGAAGTTAGAACAACATTCACTGAAGTTCCAACTGTTCCGGATGGGTTGAAAATATTCACCGGAATAGTAAACGCCAAATCTCCAACGCCATTAGTTGGTTCTGAAAGCGTATTTGAAGAAACGTTGTAATTCACATATGTATTTGGAGGAAGAGCAACGAATTTGAAGTTATCAAATTCTATACTTTGCAATCCAGTAGCTGATTGGCGGCTAATCAACCCGAAATAACCGTTCGCTGCAGGAATAAAAGAATTGTCGATTACCGCACCATGCACCACAGTGCTTGTAGTGATAGGGCAACTTAATGCCGTGGGTGTCGCTTGAGCGTCTATAGAGTTTTGTGGTAGTGAAGATGTTCGAATCGTCCACAAACCCGATTGGCTGCGCGATATATAAAAACTAACACCGTAGTCAACTAAGCCATCTAACACAGATGCTGTTGAAGTCCAGATCACTGAATTGGTTCCATTCGTGCATTTATACAGTCGAATTTCATCATTACCAGCATCACCTAGTTCTATAAAGTAGCCATTAATGCCGGTAAGAGCCTCAAGATCGCTACTGCTAGAGTACAGCCACACGCGAAGGCGGTTGGTGTCTGACGCTCCTAAATTTCTGCGACCAAGCCAAAAAGACCAATCTTGCTGAGAATCCCATGTTGCAATTTGAGTTGAAATCTGACGATCATCAGCTGATGCAGAATTCAAACGCATCGTATGTGTTCTTCCGTTCTCTGAACCGATAAGACCAGATACATCAGAATTATTTACAATTTGAAAACTAGTTGTTTCTCCACCCCAAACAGCAGATGCAGAAAAATTACCATCTCCAAAAGAGTCTGTGTTTTCGAACTCAAAATAAGCTCTGTAATTCAATCCACCGTTACTATCGAATTGAGTTTCATCACAATCTGTTGTTGTGTTTGAATCTCCTGTATGTGTAATATACATTTCAATAATGTATGTTCCAGGCAGAGTCAACCCAGAAATCAAATTCGAGTTGATGTTTGAAGACCAAATCTGATTATTGCCACCAACACAAACGCCGCAATTATTGCAGTTGAAAGCTAAATTGACGTTTGTAAAACTGGGCGCTGCATCGCAAGTGCGGTATACGCGGTAGCTTAAAACAGGCACGCAGGTATTTGATCCCGGATCCTTGTAAGTGCATACCTCAGCAAAATTGAATGTGAGATTGCCTCCTGTTGTATAGCGGCCAAAATAACTTTGATTGAAATCGGCTGCAACCGAAGTTGGATTCAAATCATAAAAAGCACTATTGATTTGAACTCCAGATTTAAAGTGTCCCCAAGCGGCATCTGCATTTAAAGACAGAAGCGCACACAACGCGACGAACGCGATTTTCATCTTGCTCATTTGAAGAATGTTTGGTTAAAACAATTAATTAGGTAAGGAAAAACTAATACGCCGTGAAAATAAGCATTTTACCGTAAAAATTTACAATTCCAACAAATTCCTAATAATGGTCATTAGCTTTGCTAACTCAAATGCAAGATCACCTCATAATAGTAGCTGGAGGCTCAGGGAAAAGGATGGGTACAGATTTGCCCAAACAGTTTCTTGAATTGAATGGAAAACCCATTCTAGTGCATACTATTGAACGATTCCACGATTTTAATAATCAACTAAATATCATCGTTGTTATGAACGAGGAATACATTGATTATTGGGGTGATTTATGCAGAACGATAGGCCTAAGCATTCCACATCAAGTAGTAAAGGGAGGAAAAGAACGCTTTTTCTCTGTGCTACACGGATTAAACAAAATCCCTGATTCAGAAGGGATTGTAGGCATTCATGACGCCGTGAGACCTCTTGTCTCAAGAAGCACTTTTGTAACCTGTTACGAAAGTGCCCGTATCAATGGCACTGCTGTTCCAGTTTTGCCCGTAAACGACAGTCTTCGATTTGTCGCTGATGGAAAAAATGAAATAGTAGACCGCAGCAAATTTCGGCTGGTGCAAACACCACAGTGCTTTGAAATTTCTCTGCTGAAAAAAGCCTTTCAACAAGGCTACAACCCTAGTTTCACAGACGACGCTTCAGTCGTTGAGTCTCTCGGTGTTGCAATAAATCTTGTTGAAGGCAACAGAGAGAATATCAAAATCACTACTCCGGAAGATCTACGGTTTTGCAGTGCCAACCTAACTTTTTGATTACGGAATTCAAGTAAAATCGTTATGAATAGATTCTTCTTCACCCTTTGGGTAGCTCTAGGCTTGCCCTTCACATTGTGCGCAACAAATAGCCTAACAGCTTCGCCTCCAATGGCCCCGCCCCCGCCATGTGCATTCACCGTATTAGATAATTTCAACGATGGAAATTTCACTTCAAGTCCAGTTTGGTCTGGAGAAGATATTGATTGGGATATTCAAAGCTCAACCACAATTGGTTCCGGAACCACAAATACCAATTTACTACGATTAGACCCTAATAATAATAATGGGGGATCTTATTACTTGACAACACCCATCACCGATTGGCAATCTTCGCAAGAATGGGCCTTTTGGATGGGACGCAGATTCCAACTGTCGGGATCAAGTAACGTTGAAATTTGGCTCTACGCTAATGAATCAAACCTCGAATCAAATACAGTGGATGGTTATCGTCTTATGATCGGTGATGGTAATGGAAGTCACGAAATTCGTCTTCAAAGAATGGTAAACGGTGTCCAAGCTGGAGCTGACATCATTGTTTCTAGTAGCGTTATTTCTAGCAGTCGTAATGACTTTGGTATTTCAATTCGCGTTGTAAGAAGTGAAACGGGCAGTTGGCAGCTATTTTCTTCAACTATTCCCGTAGCCAATGGTTCTGGAGCATCACCAGCCGCAGATCCAACAACGAATACTACAGTGTCGCTTGGCACTGGAACGGACAATACACTAATTCCAACTGGAACAAATTATTTCGGCTTTAAAGTAAACATGCCAAGTGGACTTTCCTCAACAAATAGAAGAACAACAGAATTTGACAATATTCAATTTAAACCCTGCCTACCTAACACGACAGTACAACTTGAATCTTCTTCTTATAGCACAACAGAAACAGCTGGATCTATAACTATTCCTGTTTCGATTACAAATCCACATCCGACATTGGCAACCACAGTGCAACTGGTATTAACAAGTGGCACTGCATCGGCGATTAATAACTATACAACACAAACAATCACATTTCCTGCAGCGAGCGTTACAAGTCAAAACGTCACAATTACAATCACGGATAATGAAACTTGTGAAATAGAAAACGCATTCACTTTCGCACTCCAGAATCAATCTGGCGGATATGCAGCACTTCTCGGAACAACTACATCCACCGCACTCTTAATTTCAGATGACGAGTACTACGGCATGACGCTGATGTCTGAAAACTTTGAAAGTGGAAATGCCAATGGTTGGAATTTATCTCCAGCTAACTCCTTCTCTGCATCCACAAATGGACCTATTAGTGGTTCATATTCTCTTAGACATGTGGACTCGGGACAAACTGCTTCAGGAGTTGCATCTTGTTCATTTGCATACGACGGAGCTGGATTGCAAGGTTCAGAAACAACTTGGAAATTCAATCTCAATCATTTCAATAACGAACCGAATAACACTGACTATATCATTTTGTGTTTGACTAATATAAATGATGATATAGCAAATGAACCAATTGATGGTTATGCGATCACCATCATGCCATTTGGAGGCACACAAGACTTTGTGAGATTATGCAGAACAGAGAATGACATTCTTTATCCTATCTTGACTACAACTCTTGATTGGGGAACTGCGCAAGGTGAAGTTGGTTTTCAAATTACACGCGATGCAAATGGTGTTTGGAATTTGAAAATGGACTTAGACGGCGACTTTAATAATCTCCTTGATTACGGATCTGTGACCAATACATTCTGGGATCATACAGGATATTTCGGCGCATTGTACGCCTACAATACTTCCACAAAAGGAAAATTCAGTATTGACGATATCACCATTGATCAAAGCAGTTGCGCAGTAACCTATTATTCTCAAGCAACGGGAGAGGATGAAGATGCTATTTGGGCTCCACAACCAGTTGGAACAGCTCAAGCTATTACTTCAGGACCATTTACAAGCCTGATAGTGCAAGGAAATCACGTAGTTGAAATCGCGCAAACTTTAAAATGCAACAACCTCACCGTAAATACTAATGGAACATTAAATGCAAACGCGAATCAAGTTTCAATGCTAGGTCAATTCCTGAATAATGGAACCTTTAATGTGGGAACATCTACTTTCCGATTTATTGGAAATGCAGTGCAATCCATCGGAGGAACAGGCGCTACAACATTCAATAATATTGAACTAGAAAATGCCGCAGGATTAACAGCAAATATTCCCGTTTCGTTGAAAGGTCAATTGCGTGCAATTGAAGGAACGTTTAATACAAACAACCAGCTCACCTTGATTTCTAATCTTCAAGGTTCTGGATCGATAGGTCAAATTCACAGTGGTGCAGATGTTATTGGACAAATCACAATGCAACGATTCGTGCCACAAGCACCGCAGCATTGGGTTTATCTAACTAACCCAATTTTAAATCAAACTATTCAAAACTGGAATGATGATATTGTCACGACTGGTTTCCCTGGCTCTGATTATCCATCGTACAACTTTATGAGTTTGTATACATACAACGAACCTGTTGCTGGTAGCAAAAACATGGGCTGGACAGGTGTTACAAACGTAACAGACGCAATGGATCCGCAAGCTGGATACATTGTATTCATGAATGCCAACGCTGCTACTATTTCAATGAGTGGTGACTTCCAAAAAGGTAATGTAAACGTTCCACTTGATTACACAGATGTTGAACCAGGAACAGGAAGTTTAAATCCTGATGGATGGAACCTCGTTGGTAATATTTACCCATGCGCTATTGACTGGCAGGCATTGAATACCGCAAGCACATCATGGTCAACTGGAAATAGCACTTATTATGTGTACAATGCTACTGAATCAAATTACAGAGCATACAACGCTTCTTCTCAGGGTGGTACTGCAAACAGATATATTGCAAGTGGTCAAGCATTCTTTATTCAAGCAACTGATGTTAACCAATCGCTTCAATTTCAAGAATCAGTGAAATCCACCTCTGACGCCGCTTTCCAAAGAAATACAGATGAATCAATGCTAGTGCGTTTGAACCTTACAAAAGGCACAATGACAGATGAAGTATTGTTCACAATTATGGATGATGCAACAGGTGCGTTTGACGTAGCATATGATGCACTCAAGTGGGATAGCCCAGTGACTGCAGCCCCAGAGCTTGCAATATTGGGAAGTGATAGCGTGAAAATGTGCATCAATACGATCAATGCTTTTGATGAATCTATTTCATTCCCACTATTCGTAGAAATGCCTGCAGCTGGTGACTATACTTTCTCGGTATCCGAAGTTTTAAACCTCCCAACAGGTGTGTGTATTACTATCCAAGATCTTGAAACTGGTATCACAATTCCTATGCTTCAAGGCGAAAGCATCACTTTGAATACAACCGCTCCATACGCAGGCTATCGACTTCTAATTAGCATGAATGCTCCACTTCACGTGAATGCTCTTGACGCAACTTGCAATGGCAATGAAGACGGCGCGATTGAAATTAACTCTGCAATAGAAGGTTGGACCGTGCTCGCACAAGATGTTTTCGGAAACGTTCATTATGCTACCGATGGAATTATCTCGGGTCTACCTGCTGGCGATTATAATGTGACATATGAAAACGTGGATGCAATGTGCATCGCTGCTTCTATGGGAGTTACAATTTCACAACCTGAAATAATTAGTGCAGAAATTCAATCAACAGTCGACTACTGCAATAGCGGAATGTCAGGCCGTGTTGAAATGATTGTGAGCAATACCGACAACTTTAACTACACGCTTACAAACGCTGATGGGGTGGTTATCGCTAGCGGATCTTCTGAAGATGCATATTTGATGGTCTCAAATCTACCAGCTGGTGAGTTTATGGTTAACCTCAGCGCAAACTGCTACAGTGAATCTTTTGGTGTCAACCTAAATGATTTCAATACTGTTGACGTAGAAATAACGCTAAGCACACCAGAACTCAATCTGGAATTAGGACAGACTGTAACTATTGCAGCAAATGCAAATTCATCGCAGGATGTGACCTACGAATGGACAGTCAATGGATTTGACGGAGGCGATCAAAACTTCCTTGAGTTCGTGATCAATAACCCTGGCACTTACGAAATCATCTGTGTCGCTGATAATGGATCTTGCTCCGACATTGCTACATCCACAGCGATAGTGCAATCAACGGTTGGTATAGATGAAGAAGTGGATGGACCTCAAGCAATCATTACGCGCATGGGAAATGCATTGATGATTTCTTTCCAAAATGCTTCTGCGTCAAAAGCAACAATCAGTCTGTATTCATCAACAGGTGCGCTTGTTATGAAGATGTCTGGTAATGCAGACC
>JBIIBU010000090.1:0-7292 GCA_044239235.1 Flavobacteriales bacterium | reverse complement strand
GCGGATTCTTATTTTGAAGGCGACAACAAGTCTGGAGGAACGCAATTGACTTATCATTTTAAAATCGAAAAGGAATTAGACAAAAATGAAAAAGAGAAAAAGAAGAAAGGAGCAGAGGAGTCTGAAAAACCAAAGGATAAGAAAGTTCGAATTTCTGTTTTCAATATGCTTGGTGACACCATGCGTGTCTTCACTCATGAGCCAGATACTGGATTGAACGTATTAGATTGGATGCCATCTGAAGATGGTTTCTTTTGGCCAAGAAGAGATGAAAGAAAACCAGATGCAGAAATTCCTGATGGATATTCTCTTGCACCAGGCCAATACAAAGTAGTATATTCTTTTAATAGTGATAAGGACTCTGCTTCTTTCGAAGTAGCGTATGATCCCCGATTGAACTTTGAAGTAAGTTCATTTGAGAAAGGAAAAAAGGAATTCTTGAGATTCGGACTTATCAGCGAGAAGGTGAATACGCAAATGACAATGATTAGAGACTTTAAAAAATCAATTGAAACAACTCGCACAGCCTTAGCTTTTGTTCCTGATTCTCTGAAAAAGGAAATACTAACAGAAGCAGATTCGCTCGAGAAATTAATAGCAGATTTTGAAAATCAAATTTTCGGTCCAAAAGAGGAGAAGGGAATAACTGACGGATCTATGTATATCATCTCAGATGTATATACTGCAATGGGATATCATAGCAATGGCACATTCGCTTCGGCAGGTAACTCTGAATTAGCATTTACCAACGCAGAAGAAAGATTGAATGAAATGTCAAAGAATCTCAATGCATTTTTAGAAAATCAATACTTACCATGGAAGACCAAAGTTGAAAATATGAAATGGTCTCCTGTAAAAGAAATAAGGAAGCTCGATTGAGCTTCCTTATTATTTTTTCTTAGCTGTTGAGCGTAAATCTTAGCGCAACTCCGGCATTAATATTTGATGTCGGGAATGAGGTCGATATCTTCGGTTTGTTGATTTGATGATCGTAGAACAAACGAATACTTAATTTATCATTTACAATGTAATCAACACTTGATTTGATGCTGAACAATCGTTGACCAGCCGTCGGTTGGTTTTGATTTTCCTCAATCTTTCTAATCAATGTAGTGTTGTCGCGAATTGTCAAGTCTGCACGCAAGTTGATACTCGTATTCTTTGGCGTTTTGAAAGGAAGTTTAGCGCCCTTTCCACCAAATAGATTTTTCACATCAGTGATTTTGTAACCTACTCCAAGCACCAAACTGTTGCTTTTAGTTTCTGTAATTTGAAGGTTACTCAAACCAAGAGCAATCGTACGGTCGCGTTTCAACTCAAGCTTTACTTGTGGGTCATTGCTCTTCGTTGTTTTAATCGTCATGTCAAAACCAATCAGCGGAGACAGATTCTCGGTGATTGTTACGGTGTTGATTTGACTGCGCGCGATATAGTTCAGTTGCTCACTTGCATCTACCGCATTTGGCAAACCACTTTCATTCTCTGTATAATTTAGGTTACGCACGTAACTTGTTGTCAAAGTAGAGCGATACTGGTGGCTCAAATTGAATTGTTTGAAGTACTTCTTGATTGAAGGAAGTTTTGTCAAACCATCATAAGTAACTCTCCAGTTTGGTTGCACTCGAGTATTGAATGGGCTCAAGTCAACTTCACCAACGGCCTGACCAGTGTATGCAGCAATGCACGCTGGAATTACAACATTGGATGATGTCGATCCCCACCCTTGGTAATAGCCATTTACATTTGGACCTGCATCATTGTAAGTTGCTTCATTCCATTTCGCAGATGTTGCCAATCGATTTGATAGGAACGTCTCAAATGTGTTTGATGTCCAACCATTGTCCGGTTCATCTTTTACAAATGCAGTCGCCCAAGTATTGATTGAAGCACTGAAATTGCCGGTCTCCATTGGAGATTGGAATGTAAACTCATTGTTGTTTTCATCAAAACGGAAGAAGCTGTTTTCGTTGCGACCTTCTGTTTTGTTTCCAGTGATTTCAATTTTCAAATACTTGATAGGCTCCAAATTCACTTTGTAGTTCCAAGTTTCACTAAAGGTCTCATTGTACTGATTATTCAAATAAGGCTGTTGGTATAACCATCCGTTATTTGCTGCGTCTAAGGCATAATTGTTTCCAGTGTCGTTGCCCCATATATCCGTGTTTTGACCTCCCACGAGGAAGTTGGCACCTGGACCAGAGAAGTCAGAATCGAAACCGGAAATTTTTGTTTTTCTATTATAACCAGGTAGCAGTATACCTTCATTTCGCGTGTAGGTATAATTCACATTCCTAATCATCATCAAGAAACGTAAAGCAGAATTACCAAAATTGAATTTCTCTTCTTTTTCTTTCTTTGCTTTCAGGTCTTCACCAAACCCGTCCTTTTTATCCGGATCGTCTTTGCCTTTTTTATCGTCCTTTTTACTGTCTTTTTTACCTTGGTTAATTGCCTTTAACTTTTCACTCTTGTTGTACAATGTTTCAAAGTTGGCTTGAACAGTAAGCTGAACCTGTCTGCTATTTTGAATAGTATGACCCAGGGTGTCCTGTGTGAATGGAGCTCGATCCCATCTAAACGTTCCTGAGTAACGTGCGTCAGCGCTTATGAAGTCGACAAGTGGAAGTTTGTCAAATGGTAATTTGTAACTCGCACCCACTGCATGATTAAATGTTGTAGTCTCACCAAAGTTTTGAATGTTGGACCAAACCGTATCTCTATATGCACCATACCAATCTGTATTCTCTTTGTCAACCACTCCTCGTGGCTCACCAACTAAGGCTAGATTGCTTGCAGTATAATCAAACTTTAAACTCTTAGTCAAGTCATATTTTACTACATATTGACGATTCCAGTTCCATCTTTTTTGAACCTGAGTTTGAATCAACATGTCGCTATATAAACCTGTCAATTCGAGGGTATTATTTCGAATACGACTTGTCTCATAAGTACGCTGCATCTCTGTGCTAAAAGACACTTGCTTCAGTCCAGGATAGAAGTTGAATTCTTTAATCCATTTCAAATATGGTGAGGTCTTAATTCCAGGGATATTTGCGAATGGCTTGATTTCTTTTGGCTTGTTGTTAAAGCTATAATTAAATCCACCGCGGTACTGCTTATTCAGTTTCCAATCCGTATTGATGTCGCGGAAATAGGACTCATTGTAAGCATAGTTTAATGCGAAATTTTTCACATCATAGAAATGTTCTTTCTGCGCGCTTCCTTTACCTTTTCCTCCGGGAGAGCCGCCTTCAGGTTTCATACCTGGGTCAGCTTTTGGGTCTTTTCCTCCACCTTCTTCTGGCTTTTCTACGCCGCTTTCATCTTTTTTCGGTACTACACGAATCTCACTAAAATTGATACTTCTAAGTTTGGTATAAGTCTGAGATTTCTTTTTCAACCGGCGATCTACATTCGGTACATCTGTCAATATAACATCAGGCTGTAATGGACTGTATTTCGGTGTTTGAACGGTTTCGGAATAGCCAACATACATAGGTAGTTGAACTCCCCAACGTTCTGGGAAGAATTTACCAACTTGTACTGTTGAGTTGGCGTCAAAGCCCATCTTCGTTTCTTGTTGACGTTCTTGAACTGTTTGTTCAAGAGTTCCCCATCCTGGTGTGCTTATATTCCCGGCAACAGCAAGTGTTGCAAAATCAGCTAGCTGAGCATTCATTCTGGCGACAGCTGCCCAACCACCTTGTTCATTGAAATCAGAAAGTCGGAGTTCGTTCACCCAAACAATTGCACATTTGCTCTTACCATCATCAGTAGTAGAGAATGTGTTTTTGTCTTTATCCGGATTTCGAACACCAATCATCATCACGGTCACGTTGGCCAAATTTGGATTACCCTTTATCGACACACGCACTCCCTCAATCATTTTAGAATATTCTTGTAGTATTGAATTGGAAGTGCCTCGCTCAATTTTCAAATTCTGAAGATCAGAAAGTAAAATCTCGAAATTGTTTGCCTCAGGCCAAACTTCATCGTCATCATTAGTGTACCATGGTGATACATCTAAAGCTTTCTCATATTCATAATAGTTTTGATCAAAGTCGGAACCTAAACGAACAAATACAGTAAGCTCTTTTGATGCCAAATCTGTTTCACTAGTCAAAGCTTCAATGTGAGAAAACATACGAAGTCTCTTGTATTGACGCATGTCGAAATTCACAGTTTTGAAGGCTGCTTTCGCATTGCCATCTTTCAAATTACAAACTTCAAAAGCCAATGATTGCTCATTCATGTTTCGAAGATTCGCACTTGCTACGTCCTGCTCTCGGATGATTCCAGGAGGCACTACGTAAGGAACTGGCTCTCTATTTCCGTTTTCTTCAATGTTTACTGCTGAAATATTAAAAATCGTTTCATCATCATCATTTGGTTCTAATTCTTGAGCGCCATCGAGTGAGCTGTAATATTTTCTCCACTCTCCACGAACAAGTTCAAGACGAGCAAAACGAAGTGTAACTTCTTGCTCAAAACCTTTCATGAACATTCTGATATAACGAATAGAACGGAAATCAGAGATACTACCATGCTGTGACTCCCAATCTTGAATTGGAATTTTGAATTGATACCAACGAATTTGTCTCTCCTCACCATTCGCTGTAGTCTTTGTTGTAACAAAGCTATCCGTGATATAATTATTTCCTATGTTGTTTTCTCCCAAATCATTCGGGCGAAGACTGACTTTATATTGGAAATAACTCTCAATCGTGTTGAGGGTAATGTCTTGGTTGATATCCTCTGTATTCGGAATTGTAGTAGCAGTGATAGGATAATCATCTGGTGTTTCTGTATTCGCATTTCCTTCGTAAGAATTGAAACGCTCATAACGCTGTAGCGTTGTCAATTCAGCATTGTCTGCTGCAGAACTTCTGAAATATGCGTAATCATCTGCGGATGGATCGACTACATATTTTGCATAGGCATCCACGTCAAGTGAACCTTGAATTTCTGCAAGCCACGTGGCGAAAAAACTTTGCTCGGCTTGACTATTCATTCCATCGATTCCAATGTCTTGCTGCGAATAATTTCCTGTTGAGTTGTCAAACGCATTTACTACGTTGAATGTAGCAGGGTCAGGATAAATACCCCAATTGCTCTCAAGAGTAGGAAGATCATTGTTGTCGGTAGGATATCCATTTTCAAAACTCAATTGAGAGTCATTCAATACGTCTTCCGAAACGTTTCCTAAGTTGAAATACAATTCTCCACCACTAGAATTTTCCGAATCTTCATTAAACGGATCCATTAACCAGAATTGAATGAACTGAACGTTGCTCGTTTCAAAATCTGTTGTTGTTAATGATCTTTGAATACCACCCCAACGTGTTTCTGGTGCTGCCAAAGTTCCGTCTGTATTCAAGCCAGCTGAAACAGATGTTCCGTCAGGACGCTCATAATTATATGGTCCACGAACTGTTGGTCTGAATGTCAAATCGAGAGTTGCGATGTTAGGTGGTGTACCTGGTGGTAATTCACGATTAGGGAATACTTCACTTTCCAATACTTCACGCATGCGGTGATCGCTCTGCATATCAGCATCCACGTTAGGTGGCGTAAGTGAATTCGCTCTGAAGAAAAGAGGATCCAATACGTACCAACTTAAACGAGCACGGTTGTATCCATAGATCAAACTATCTTCAAATGCTCCCTCAGGAAATAAACCTCCATTGTTGACTTGTAATTTGGGTGTACTTGCTAAGAACCATTGATTCAATGAACGCAAATCAATCACACTTTGGCTTCCTTCAAAGTCATCTACATATGCATTACCCGTTTTAGAAATAGCTCTGCTATGACCAGGGAAAAGTTTTGCTGCCTCTCCGCTAAATGAAATTGAAGATTTTTCTTTTGTATCAATAAGTGGAATGCGATCCACAAGTTGCGTCAAAAATGGAGATTCTTTTTGGTAGCTGAAATCGGTGCCAATTACTGTGTTGTTTACAGGCTCATCACCGGCATTTACTTTTTGTGTAATTGGTCGTTCTCGTAGATTTAATAATGTTGCCCCGATATTGAAGTTGTCATTAACGGTATAATCAAATCGGCTTCCAATCATGGTTTTGAACTGCATGTTGAAAAGGGAATTGCTCTCAACAGATACGTTAATTGCTTGACCACCTGAAAGTACGCCTTCATTCAAAATTTTAACTCTACCAAGATTGTAGTCAACGGTATAATCTGTTCCTTCTTGAAGTTGAATTCCGCCCGCGGTTACACTAACAGAACCTTGCGGAATATTTAACGCATTCAATGAAATTTCAGAACCAGATGCGCTCTGATACTTACCCTTGATTTTGAAACGATTCAAATTTGGGAACTGCACTTGCGCCGCAGTTTTAGTAGAATCATAAAGAGGCTGGTAAACGATTTGCGAGATCATTTGTTCTGCTGCCGGAGTATTTCCCAAGCCTTCAATGATCTTGTCGGCTAAGGTCGACCCGAATGGTTCTACGTTTGGGAAATAAACACGACCACTTGTTGCATCTACCAAACCACCCGAAGTGGCTGCATTTGGAATGAAGTCGAAGAATCCATCCGAGCCCGACATTTGCTGCGCGTCGATGCGGTCAAGATTCAAAACCTGTATCAATAATTTTCCATTCAAAGGATCTCGAGCAATGAAGTTTTGATCGATACCCGTGCTTGGGTTGTTATAGTAAACTTGTAAATCGAAATTTTCTTGGGAAATACCAAATGCGCCTAGATTATAAACGTTTTTCATCATGTTTACCCAAAGCGGGGCAGGGGCACCATTGGTTAATCTAACCGCGGTGATACTACTTTTCAAAAGCTTCAACATAAGCGCTTGTGGCGCTGCGATTCCATCTTGAGAAAGTGTACCGACTTGATACGTTTGACCATTCAAGGTATACTCATATGACACGGCAAGAACCTCTGCATTATTCAATGCTTGTTTCAATGAAATGAAACCTAATCGAGAGTTGTAAGTGTACTCTGAAGTATTCAATTTACGCGCATTACCTATACGCTCATAGTGTATACCTTGACGGATATTTCCAAAGGTGCTAGAAATTGCGGAATTGGCTTCAGTGTATCCTAGAATTTGAGGGTCAGCCATCGCTAATTCAAAGATTCTATTGTTTTCATTGTCCGGGTTGGCAACCTCAGCACCGTTAAACAATGGACCGATGTCATAGTCACTCGACATATAAGAGTAGCGCTCTCCCAAATCGGAGAAACCAATTACGTTTCTTACATCTTGTGTATTCGCTTGCTGGTTGACAACCCAAACTTCAATACGTGTGATATTAACT